>CALGTT010000133.1 GCA_937901485.1 uncultured Ruminococcus sp. | reverse complement strand
AAAAGTCCGCCCGTTTTTGCCGTATCTACGCCATTGATCGTGATTTTACGTTTTTTCTGTGCCCCACGTTCAAGACTGTATGTCATCCGCTGCTGCCGTCTGCCGTCATCAAAACGCATATCGCAGTGAAAAAAGGGGGCATCAAAGCCAAGATAATGCCGTTCCCTGACTCCGTGAAAGCTCTTGCAGCCCGTCATCAGCCAGATGGCATCGAGCAGATTGGTCTTTCCCTGCGCATTGTCGCCGATGATGACATTGAACCGCCTGTCAGGTGTGAAGCGCACGCCCCTGAGATTGCGGAAGCCATCCGCGGAAAATGACGTAATATGCATAAAAACTACTGTACCTCTACCACAAACTTATCCACGGATACCGTATCGCCCGGACGGATCTTTTTCCCGCGCATGGTGCATACCTCACCATTCACAGAAACTGCCCCCTGCTGGACAAGCTCCTTTGCAAAGCCGCCCGTGTCGCAGAGTCCTGCAAATTTCAGCAGGGAATCGAGCTTGATGAATTCTGTGGTGATCTTGACCTCAATTTTTTCCTGTGCCATAGCTGCTCCTTTCGCAGGCGGCTCAGCTTGTTTTTACAAGCTCTCCGGCTTCATTTCTGGTGTACTGCTCCGCAAATGCGGGGTTCATCTGTCTGACTGCCTCGTACATTTCGGGATTTTCCTTGCAGAAGCGGTGCGCAAACTTCACATTCTTCTGCAGCTTCTGCTCCATATCCTTCTTTGCTACGCGCTCCGGAATCCGGCGGTAAAAGCCGAAATAGACCGCCGCCGCCAGTCCTGCCAGTGCAATGGCAAGCACGACTGCAAGCGCAGGGTGAATGGCAGGTGTTTCATCAAACAGAAGCACCACCATCACGATCGCACCGATCACCGCAAAATAAGTCAGAATGCTCGAAAAGGCAGAAAGTGCCGTCGCCTTGACTGAATATGTATAACTCTTATACCAGATCATCATAATCCTATTTATCCTTTATCTTTTAATTTTTCAGCTGAATGGGCATGATCAGATACACAAAGCTCTCACCATCCATGGGGGTGATCTTGATGACCTTGTTGCTGCCGCTCATGTGCAGCTTGATCTTATCACATTCACATGCACGCAGTGCTTCAAGCAGATACTTATTGCTGAAGCCGATGGTCAGGGCTTCGCCGCTGATCTCTGCCGGAATACGGTCATTGATCACGCCAATGCCCGTCTTGCAGGAAAGCTCCATGCAGCCATCCGCAAAAGTACAGCGCATGGGGGCTTTGTTCTTGTCGTTGATCAGCAGTGCGCAGCGTTCTGCACAGCCGATCATATCGCGCGTATTCATCACGACCTCGGTCTTCGCCTCGTTCGGGATGCTGCTCTTGAAGTTGTGGAACTGTCCCTCAAGCAGTCTTGCAAACAGCGCAAAGCCATTGACGGAGAATACGATATGCTTGCCGTTTGTGGAAAATTCGCACATGCTCTCTTCCTCATCCTTGAGCAGCATGATCAGCTCGGAGAGAGCCTTTTTCGGCACGACAAAGCGGAAAGTTCCCAGCTCTGCGAGCTTTTCCTGACGCATTGCCAGTCTGTAGCGGTCCATTGCCACCACATAGAACATATTGTCACCGGATTCAAACAGCTCACCGGTCAGAATGGGCTTATCTTCCTTGATGGATGCCGCAAAGCTCGACTGCTGGATCATGGAACGCAGGATCGGCTGCGGGATCACCGTCTTTGTGGTCGTTTCTACCACGGGAAGTGCGGGGAATTCCTCGGCAGACATTGCAGAAATACGGTATTCTGCGTGATCGCTTGCAATAATGGCATTGAGTGTCTCGTCAATTTCAAACGTTACCTTTTCGCCCGTCATGCGACGTGTCATTTCGCTGAACAGTCTTGCATTGAGCACAAAGGAGAAATTATCACAGCAGATCGCCGGAACGCGTGTCCGGATGCCGATCTCCAGATCATAGCCGGTCAGCACAACACCGCCGTGTTCCATCTGTACACAGATACCCTCCAGTGCCGGGATCGTGGATTTTGGAGAAACACCCTTTGACACATGTGCAATGGCGTTGCATAAATCATTTTTAAAGCATTCAAATTTCATTCTTATCAACTCCTGTAGTAACGTAGGATTTTCTGTGATGCATACAGATTTTTGCTGCATCTATGTATCTGTCGCAGAACATGTTCACTTTCCACATTCACTTTGCCGGTGGAAAAAGAGTTCGCGTTGAATCATTCATTTCATTCATAAATATAAAATAGTAGTAGTAGTAGGGGGCGCGGAAAAGTTGAAACCTGCCGCTTCCCGCAGATCTGTGGGATTTTTTCCTCCTTTTTCTTCCACATCACCGTTCTTGAAAAAAAGTGAAAAAGTGAAAAACCGAAAAGGCAGAATCCGCGCTGTGGAATTGTGCAGAAATTGTGGAGTTGAAAGGGAAAATTTCTTGAAAATTCTGTGGAAAATCCTCCGCTTTCTTTTTTCTTTTCACAGTCTGTGGAATCGAATTTTCTTGAAAAAGTGGAAATTCTTTCCGTGACTCTGCGAACACATGGATTTTTCGGGAATTCTTTTCAACTCAGTTTTCAACATGCTGTTGAAACTCCGGTGGAAAGCTGTTGATTTTCATTTTCGCCAAACATATCCCCTGTTCTATGCAGGGGATATGTCCGCTGTCCACAGCTCAATTTCCAAAATACGTTCCTCAACACCTCATGCCCATCCGCCAGTACATGCGGTTCAAAAACCTTTCTCGCGAAACAGAAACTTCCCCTTAAAGGTTCGCTTCCAAACGCGCTCGCCAGCGCGGGCTCCGCGCCAAATGATGCGCCGCGCCTGCCAGAGCGATGTTTCCGCTTGCGCCTCGCGCAAAGGAAACATGCGGTTCAAAAACCTTTCTCGCGAAACAGAAACTTCTCCTCAAAGGTTCGCTTCCAAACGCGTCCAACAGCGCGGTTGCCGCGCCGCTGCTTAGGTGGTGGGGGGGTTGGGGTTCTTTTCGCGGATGTCCTTGATGATATCCTCTACCAGCACCTTGAGGTTGTTGTCCTTCTTCAGTGCAGTGGTCACATTATTGATCGCATATACGATCGTTGAATGATCTCTGCCGCCGAATTCCATTCCGATCGCTGCCAGCGGCATTCCTGTCACCTCGCGCACCACATACGCCGCAACCTTGCGCGCAGTCGAGATCTGAGAGGTCCTCTTGCTCGAACGGATGTCCTCCGGCGTGATGCCGTATACATTCGCTACCTCCGCGATCACCTTCTCCACCGTGATCGGGATCGGCTGGTCGTCCGTCAGAATGTCGCGGATCACGCTCTGCGCCATCGAAATCGTCGGCGAGCTGTTCGCCAGCATCTTCAGTGCCTTGAGCTTCTTGACCGCGCCCTCAAGCTGTCGGATGTTCGTCTTTAATCTGTTGGCAATGAATTCTGTTACCTCATCCGGGATCTTCAGATCCAGAAGCTCCGCTTTTCTGCGGATGATCGCAAATCTTGTCTCAAAATCCGGCGTGCTGATGTCCGCGATCAAGCCCCATTCAAAACGGTTTCTGATACGCTCCTCCAGCGTCTTCAGATCACGCGGCGGCTTGTCGGATGTGATGACGATCTGCTTGCCCTCGGAATGCAGCTTATTAAAGGTATGGAAGAATTCCTCCTGCATTCGCTCCTTGCCGGAGAAGAACTGGATATCATCGACGATCAGTACATCCGCATTTCTGTACTTGTCATGAAATACAGAAGTATCACGCTGGTCGATCGCCTTGATCAGCTCATTACCGAATGCCTCACCCGTCACATAAATGACGCTCTTTGTCTCGTCACGGCGCATGATCTCATGCTTGATCGCCGTCACCAGATGCGTCTTGCCAAGTCCCGACGGACCATAAATAAACAGCGGATTGTAGGTCGAATTGGCATCGGTCGCCACCGCCTTACATGCCGCATACGCAAATTCATTCGAACGTCCTACAATAAACGTGTCAAATGTGTAATTGTATTCCGCATTCTCATAGCTCTTGCGAAGCTCCTCATGCTTTTCATCAAGCGCATCAAAATCCGGCAGCACACTGGTGTCGGATTCATGGTTTTCTTCCGGATTATTGAAATTCACCACCAAACGCAGCGGAAAACCCATTACATGCTCCAGCGCATTTTCCAGAACCGCCTTGTAAGTGGTCAGCAGTACACCCTGCTGAAATTCGGTCTGCACCTGAAATACCGCATCCTTGCCGTCAATGCCTATCGGTGTCATTGCGTCGATCCAGGTTTTCATTGCAACATCGGAAATCATCTCGTGTTCCGAGCAATACTGCTTGACCTGCTGGAATACTTCGTCAAAGGAATTCATGTCACAACCTCCATTTTTATCAATCTTCTGCCGCAGATGCAGCAAACCGGCGGTGCATCCAGCCGCACGGTATTTTTAAAGATACTATCCTATCTTATATTTTAACATATAATTGTTGAAAATGCAAGCCCTTTTCAAAAATTCCATAGAAATTCCTGCACAGATGCGGTGGAGAATGTAAAAATTCAACGTTTTTTCAACAGTCGAAAAGTTGAAAACTTGCCGAACTTTCCGGAAAAACCGTATCTGCGGCATTGGCAGGGATATTTTTTTGTGAAAAATGACGATTCCGGCAGTGCAGTCCCGTTAAAATTGTGTCTTTTAAGGAAAATTTGAAAAAAACCCTTGACAGCGGCGGTGGGATGGGATATAATAGTAAGGTATAAGAGTGCTTGTACTCTGACAAGTAAGGAACGGATCATCGGCGGGTGCTGAGGAACGTACCGCAAGCGAGAGGAGGAGAACGCATGAAAAGAACTTACCAGCCTAAGAAGCTTCACAGAAAGAAGGAGCACGGCTTCATGAAGAGAATGTCCGATAAGAACGGCAGAAAGGTTTTAGCTCGCAGAAGAGCAAAGGGCAGAGCAAGACTTTCCCACTAATGCCACGCATTGCAGATGCCCTTTGATGAGCCAGACCACAAATGATCATTTGTGGTCTTTTGTTTTATGTGCATTCCTCCCCGCGGAGGATGCGGACGCAAGGAATCGAGGTAACCGGCAATGATATTGACTGAAGTGATGCGGCAGAATAAGGAATTTCAGCTCTGCTACCACAAGGGACGCAGCATCGGAACACAGTATGTTGTGATCTATGCGAGAAAGAATCATCTGCCGGTGAATCGTCTGGGCATCACCACCGGAAAAAAAGTCGGAAATGCTGTTTGCCGCAGCCGCGCAAGGCGGCTGATCCGTCAGGCATGGCGTGAAAACGAGATCCATGCCCCCGTGGGCTTAGATATCGTCATTGTTGCCAGAAGCAAGCTTCTGGAGATGAAATCGACGCAGCTGAGCGAATATTTCTGCCATCAGGCGATCCCTGCCCTGCACCGCATTTATGCGGGCGAGGGTGCGAAGGAACGCGTCAGGAGAGAAAAGAAATGATGCGCCGCCTGCTGATCCTGCCGATCCGCCTGTATCAGAGGTGCATCTCACCGCTGCTGCCGCGCACCTGCCGGTATCTGCCGACCTGTTCCTCGTATGCAGTGACCGCGATCATGCGTTTTGGCGTGATAAAGGGACTGATTCTGGCATTGTCCAGACTGCTGCGCTGCCATCCGTGGGCAAGGGGCGGCATTGATCCGGTACCGGAGCAGTTCTCATGGAGAAAGCTTCCGGCATATTTTTGGCAAGACAACGGCTGAGAGCCGTGTTAAGGATGAAGGAATGAGGTAGCAAAATTGAATTTTTTAATTGATCTTGTCGGCACACCGCTTGGATTCATCATGAAGTGGATCTATGATTTTGTCGGAAATTATGGTGTTGCCATTATCCTGTTTACTCTGGTCACGAAGCTGATCATTTTTCCGGTTTACTACAAACAGCAGAAAAATATGGCGCATACACAGCTTGTTCAGCCCAAGCTTGCAAAGCTGCGCGAGAAATATAAGAATAACCCCGAAAAGCTGTCCATGGAGCAGATGAAGCTGTATCAGGAGGAAAATATCAACCCCTATGCTTCCTGCCTGCCCATGATCCTTTCGCTGATCCTGCTTTATGGTGTCCTCGGCGTTGTATACGAACCGATGACACATATCCTGAGATACGATAACGCCACTGTCACACAGGCAACTCAGGTGGCAGCAGAGCTGAACGAAAGTATCAATCCCGAACGTTCTGATCTGCGTATCCAGCTCATCCTCATGGAGGAGGTTCTGAAGGATCCGGATGCATTTGCTGCGAAAATGCAGACTGTGAATGCGGAATTTGTACCTGAAGTGGTAGAATTCGCAGAAACCTTTAACATTCTCGGTGTTGACCTGAACCTGACTCCTCATTTCAGCGACATTACCAAGAACTTCCCGCTTTTCCTGATCCCCGTGCTTTCCGGTCTGATCCAGCTGGCAATGACCATTTATATGCAGATCCATCAGAAAAAGCGCAATCCCGACATGCCCAGCATGGGTGCAATGAACCTGATGCTCTACATCATGCCGGTATTCTCCGTATGGCTGGCATTTACCGTACCCGCCGGTGTCGGCTTCTACTGGATCTGTTCCTCCGTCTTCTCATTCATCCAGAGCATAGGTCTGAATGCATGGTTCAATGAAAAGCGCGTGGCAAAGATCGGTGAAGCAGAGCGCAAAAAGGCGCAGAATGCAAAGCGTCGTCCGTCCATGATGCAGATGATGCTCGAACAGCAGGAAGAAATGATGCGTCAGCAGCAGGGCGGCGGTGCAAGACCGGCTGCCTCGAACCGTGTGAGCTATTCTGACGGCGAGGAGATCAAGCTCTCCCGTGCAGAGCGTGAGGAATTCAACACCGCAGTGATCCGTGATGCCAGAAAGCGTATGGCGGAGAAATACGGGGAAAAAGAAGATTAAACAATACTGGAGGTCATGAAGATGACAGAAATTTTTACTGCGAAAACTGTTGACGAAGCAAAGGAGCTTGCTATTCGTCATTTCGGCGCAGCCCCCGATGACATCACCTTTGAAGTGCTCGAAGAACCGAAGAAGGGTTTTCTCGGCTTTGGCAAAAAGGGTGAAGCGCGTGTGCGTGCGACCTATATTTCCGTGAATGTATCCATGAATGCCCCCGTTGCGGCAGAAGAAGCTCCGGCACAGGAGGAAGCTCCCAAGAAGCCGGCAGACTCCATTGATGTGGCAGTTGTGAACCGTCCGCTTCCGGAAGAAGCACCGGAGATCATTGAAACTGAGATTGCTGAGGCACAGCAGGAAGCTCCGGCTGCTGAGGCAGAAGAAGAAGCTCCTGCGGCTGTTGAAGAAGAAGTACCTGCACAGGAGGTTTCCGCTGAGGAAGCTCCCGCACAGGAGGAAAAGACGGAGGAGCAGCTTGACGTTTCCCTGATCACAGGCGAGCCGTCCGAAGCAGCTCTTGCAAAGGTCGAGAAGGCAAAGAATTACCTCGCAGGCATCCTCGAAAAGATGGGCGTGGAAGCAGAGCTGGTAGTGACTGCTGGTGCGGAAAGCGCGATGATCGAGATCGTGGCTGCGAATAACGGTACAGTGATCGGCAAGCGCGGCGAAACCCTCGATGCCCTCCAGTACCTGACCTTCATGATCGCAAACCGCGGTGATAAGGAGTACTACAGAGTGATCCTGAACAGTGCCAACTACCGCGAACGCCGCCGCAAGACGCTTGAGGAGCTTGCCGCAAAGATCGCAAAGAACGTACTGCGCACAGGCAGACAGACCTCCCTTGAGCCGATGAATCCGTATGAGAGAAGAATTATCCACTCCGCGATCGCAGAGATCGAGGGTGTCAGCTCTAAGAGTGTGGGCGAAGAGCCGTACCGCAAGGTCGTGATCTCCTCCCTGAACAAGCCGCCGCGCCGCCGCCGCAATGACAGAAATGACCGCGGCGACCGTCAGAACCGCGGCAATCGCAGAAACGACCGCGACAACAGAAACCGCCGCAATCCCGATGCACCGCCGACCAGAATCAGCATGGATTCCATGAAGACAAGCTTCGAGAAGGACTACAAGCGTCCGAAGCCTGAGGATGATCTCGGACTGAACGCAGGTCTGTACGGCAAGATTGAGTTTTAGTGCGGAACTAAAGTGAAATAATGCAAGCGGCAGACTGCCGCGGGGGATGGACGGAGGTTCATCCCCTTTTTTTGGAGGAACTATGGAAACAATTGCAGCAATTGCTACCCCCCACGGCACGGGCGGCGTGGCAGTGATCCGCATTTCCGGTGCGCAAGCCATCCCCCGTGCGGATGAAATTTTCCGTCCGCTTCACGGCAGAAAGCCCTCGGAGATGGACGGCTACACCTGTGCCTACGGACAGGTCCTGCGCGGCGGCGAGGTGCTGGATGACTGTGTGCTGACCGTATTCCGTGCACCGCACAGCTACACGGGCGAGGATGTGGTCGAGATCTCCTGCCACGGCGGCAGATTCCTCACCCAGAAGATCCTGCGCACCGTCCTCTGCGACACCGTGCGCCTTGCCGAAGCCGGAGAATTCACCAAGCGTGCATTTCTCAACGGCAAGCTTTCGCTGACGCAGGCGGAGGCAGTCGCTGACCTGATCTCTGCCTCCGGTGAGAATGCGGTGAAGTGCGCACGCAGTCTGCGCGAAGGCGCGACATTCCGCAGGATATCGGGATTTTCCACCGTTCTGCTGGAGCTGCTCTCCGATCTTGCAGTCTGGGCGGATTATCCGGATGAGGACATCCCCGCGGTGGACGGCGAGGCACTCGAATCCCGTCTGACCGCGCTTCTTTCGGACATGCAGCGGCTTCTGGCAACCTATGACTACGGGCGCATCGTCCGCGAGGGACTGCACACGGTCATTGCCGGAAAGCCCAACGTGGGCAAATCCACGCTGTTCAATGCACTCAATGGCTTTGAGCGCAGCATCGTGACCGACATTGCCGGCACAACGCGCGATGTCGTCGAGGAGCAGATCCGCATCGGCGGCTATGCCCTGCGCCTGTCGGATACGGCTGGCGTGCACGATACGGACGAGCAGATCGAGCGCATGGGCGTGGAAAAGAGCCTTGCATTCCTGCGTGATGCTGACCTTGTGCTTGCCGTGTTCGATGTGAGCCGTCCGCTGGAAGCGGATGATGAGAACCTCCTCTCCCAGCTTCCGATGGATCGTACCATTGCGGTCTGCAACAAGACGGATCTTGGACGAGCGTGGGATCTTACCGCATACGGATTTGCGGATATTGTCGAAATTTCGGCAAAAATGCTGGACGGCATGGAACAGCTTGAACGCGCTGTAGAAGCCTTTGCAAGCCGTCAGGCAACGCCTGCGGAGGATGGCATGATCGCCAATGAACGTCAGCGCACCTGCCTTTCCGAAGCGATCACAGCCGTGCAGGAGGCTCTGGATGCCCTGCAAATGGGGCTTGCCTACGATGCCGTCACGGTGAGTCTGGAGGGTGCGGCGGACGCGCTTTTGCAGCTCACGGGTGAACGCATCACGGATGCTGTGGTGGATGCGGTTTTCACACGCTTTTGTGTGGGCAAATAGTCTGCGCTTATGAGTATACCAATTTTTACCAATTATGAGGTTTGAACATGAATTATGAAATGGGAACATTTGATGTCATCGTCGTGGGCGCAGGGCACGCCGGCGTAGAAGCCGGACTTGCGGCTGCACGGCTTGGCTGTCATACCTTACTGCTGACGATCTCCCTTGACCAGATCGCCAATATGCCCTGTAATCCGTCCATCGGCGGCACGGCAAAGGGGCATCTGGTGCGCGAGATCGACGCGCTCGGCGGCGAGATGGGGCGTGCGGCGGATGCCTGCTTCATCCAGAGCCGTATGCTTAACCGCGGCAAAGGCCCTGCCGTGCACAGTCTGCGCGTGCAGGCGGATCGTGTCGAGTACCACAAGTACATGAAGCAGGTCTGCGAGCAGCAGGAAAATCTCTGCGTCAAGCAGGGCGAGGCAGCGGAGATCATTGTCGAAAATGGCGAAATTAAGGGAATTATCACCCGTCTTGGCGCGGTTTATCTTGGAAAGACCGTCATCATCTGCACGGGCACGTACCTCAAGGGAAAAATCCACATCGGCGAAGTCTCGTACGAAAGCGGCCCGGATGCGGCACTGCCGAGCAACGCGCTCTCCCTGAGCCTTGCACAGTATCTTCCCCTTCGCCGCTTCAAAACCGGCACGCCCTGCCGTGTGCACAGACGGAGCATCAACTTTGATGTGCTCGAACGACAGGACGGAGATGCCGATATTACGGCGTTTTCCTTCGACAATAACGGTGCGGAGATGCAGAATATCGTCTCCTGCTACATCGCCTACACCAACGCGGGAACGCATCGCGTGATCCTCGACAATCTGCATCGCTCCCCCCTTTACAGCGGCAGGATCGAGGGTGTCGGGCCGCGTTACTGTCCGTCTATCGAGGACAAGATCGTCCGCTTCGCGGATAAGGAGCGCCACCAGATCTTCGTTGAGCCAATGGGACTTTCGACCGAGGAATATTATCTTCAGGGCATGTCCTCCTCACTTCCGGAGGATGTCCAGCTTGCATTTCTGCGCACCATCAAGGGTTTGGAAAATGTCGAAATTCTGCGCCCTGCCTACGCCATCGAGTATGACTGCGTTGATCCCACCGCCCTCTACCCCACTCTCGAAACCAAGGCGGTCAGGGGCTTGTACGGTGCAGGTCAGTTCAACGGAAGCTCCGGCTATGAGGAGGCTGCCGCACAGGGACTTGTTGCCGGCATCAATGCCGCATTGTCCGTCCTCGGCAGACAGCCCATGATTCTCGAACGCTCCGGCTCTTACATCGGTACGCTCATCGACGATCTCGTCTGCAAGGGCTGTTCCGATCCCTACCGCATGATGACCTCACGCAGTGAATACCGTCTGGTGCTCCGTCAGGACAACGCCGACTGGCGCATGATGCCCATCGGACGGGAGATCGGACTGCTTCCTGTGGAGCGTTATGAGGCAATGCAGGAGAAATATCACCTTGTCGATGCAGAGATCCGCCGCGTGAATCGTACAAATCTCGCTCCCACGCCGGAAATCAACGCCATGCTCACCGAAATGGGCACTGTACCGCTGAAAACCGGCTGCAAGGTCGCTGATCTCATCCGCCGCCCCCAGCTCGGCTATGCCGTGGTCGCGCCGTTTGACAAGGAACGCCCCGATCTTCCGGCGGATGTGCAGGAACAGGTGGAGATCCAGATCAAGTACGAGGGGTATATTCTGCGCCAGAATCAGGCGATCGAAGCCGCACAGAAGCTTGAACGCAAGGCACTTCCCGCCGATCTCGATTACACCACCGTCCGCGGACTTCGGCTTGAAGCCATCGAAAAACTGAACAAACGCAAGCCCCTCAGCATCGGGCAGGCATCCCGTATTTCCGGCGTGTCCCCTGCCGATATTACAGTCCTGCTGGTGTGGCTCGAACAGCACAAGGAGGAACGCAATGCTTCCGGAATTTGATGCCGCAAAGGCACTTTTTGAGGAATACGAACTGGATGTTTCACGTGAAACATATGATAAAATGGAGGAATATGCCGCTTTTCTGTTGGATTACAACGAAAAGGTCAATCTGACGGCGGTAACAGAGGGCAATGAGATCCTGCGCAAGCATTTTCTGGATAGTATGCTGCTTGCCAAGTACGCAAATATTCCGCAGAATGCAGCCCTGCTCGACATTGGCAGCGGTGCAGGCTTCCCCGGTGTGCCCCTCGCGCTTGCGCGTCCCGATCTGAAAATCACGCTCCTTGACAGCCTGAACAAGCGCATTGTCTTTCTTCAGCAGCTCTGCGAACGTCTTGGCTGCAGCTATACAGCCATGCACGGCAGGGCGGAGCTTGCTGCAAAAACGCCTGAAATGCGTGAAAATTATGACGTTGTGACCGCCAGAGCCGTTGCCGCGATGCCCACACTTGCCGAATATTCCCTTCCCTTTGTCAAGGTCGGCGGCTATTGGATCGCGATGAAAGGCCCGAATGAGCCGATCAAGCCCGCATTGCAGGCGATCCGTATGCTTGGCGGCAGTCTGGAGGATACCATTTCCTATCAGCTTCCCGGCGGCGATGCAAGAGTGATTTATGTCGTGAAAAAGATTTCGCAGACACCGACAAAATATCCGCGCAACAGCGGTCAGATTAAGCAAAAGCCACTGTAAATCCATTGAAATCTCAAAGGAAATCCATTATTTTCGTAAGAAATAATGGATTTTTTTTGTGGTAAGTATTTCCCCAGTCTGTTATAATGGAGTTACACCAAAAAATAAGGAGGCACATTATGACAAGCATATTTTCATTCACAAAAGAAAAAACGGACGAGCAGCGCGTACTGATGCTCCCCGTAGAGCAGGTTCGTCCCAATCCTCACCAGCCCCGGACAAGCTTTCCCGATCCCGATCTTCGTCAGCTTTCCGACAGCATTCGTCAGAACGGCATTTTGCAGCCTCTTACCGTTCGTCAGAATGGTGAGATCTACGAGCTGATTGCCGGGGAACGGCGGCTCAGAGCTGCAAAAATCGCCGGACTTCGGGCTGTTCCCTGCATTATCATGAACATCAGCGAACGAAATTCGGCAATTCTCGCCCTTGTTGAGAACATTCAGCGGCAGGATCTCAATTATTTTGACGAGGCAGCCGCCATTGAGAAGCTGATTTCGTACTACGGCATGACGCAGGAGGATGCCGCAATCAAGCTTGGCAAGGCGCAGAGCACCATTGCCAATAAGCTCCGTCTGCTTCGTCTGACACCGCCGGAGCGTGAAATTCTCATGGAGGAGCATCTTACAGAGCGACATGCACGCGCCCTTTTGAAACTTGGCTCACCGGATGAACGCCTTTCGATCCTTGACAAGGTGGTAAAACATCGTCTGAATGTGGAGAAAACCGAACATCTGATTGACGAAAAGCTCGGAAAAGCGCGTGAACATGAGAGCTTTCGAAAAAGAAAGGTATTATTTCGCGATATCCGACTATTTACAAACACCATTCAAAGAGCTGTCGAAACCATGCAGGCAGCCGGAATTCCGGCTGCATCCCAGAAAATGCAGTTTGATGACTACATCGAATATCGCGTGCGCATCCCACTGACACCACCGCCGGAGGAATGATGCTAATTTGTTTCACATGAAACATTTCTGAAACGTTCAAAATGTTTCATGTGAAACATTTATTGTAAAAAAATTTAGGAAAACCGTAAATTTGATAGAAATAATCTTTACAAATCCTGCAAAACGTGATATAATGATAGAGTAGTACAAATGAGGAGGTACGGTCATGGGTAAAGTGATCGCTGTAGCCAACCAGAAAGGCGATGTCGGAAAGTCCACAACCGTGGTCAATCTGGCTGCTTACCTTGGCTCACGAGGAAAAAAGGTGCTCTGTATCGACATTGATGCACAGGGAAATACCACGACAGGATTTGGAATCAAAAAGAAAAGCGTCGCAGTTTCGGCATTTGATCTGCTGATTGGCAGAGGAAAGCTCGAGGATGCGATCATAGAGACAGAATTTGAAAATGTCAGCGTGATTGCCGGCACATCGGATCTTGCGGGTGCTGAGGTGGAACTGATCCAGATGGATAACCGTTTTCAGCGGCTGAAAATGCAGATTTTGACCTGCAAGGACGCGTTCGACTACATATTTATCGACTGCCCGCCCGCACTCGGTATGCTCACACTGAACGGTCTGACGGCATGTGATGAGATTTTAGTGCCCATGCTGGCGGAATATTTCGCATTGGAGGGGCTGACACAGCTCATGCATACTCTGCGGCTCGTGCGGACAAACTACAATCCGTCACTGGAGATCTGCGGAATTTTGTTTACAATGTTCGATGCACGCCTGAATGTGTCCATGCAGGTGGTGGACGAAGTGAAAAAATATTTCCCGGATAAGATATTTGAAACGAAAATTCCGCGAAATGTGCGTCTTTCAGAAGCACCCAGCTATGGACAGCCCGTCATGTATTATGACAAAAATTCAAAGGGTGCACAGTATTATGAGATGCTCGGACGCGAAATTCTTGGCGAAAAGCCCGAAGATAAGCCGAAACATCGTGTTGTCTTTGGCAGAAGCAAAAAATAGGAAAGGGTGATTCTATGGCAAAAGGCGGACTTGGCAGCGGAATGGATCTGCTGTTCGAGGACAATGTTTCACAGGTTCAGGTAAAGAAAACACTCCGGCTTTCCGAGCTTGAACCAAACCGTGCACAGCCGCGAAAAAACTTTGATGAAACTGCAATTTCCGCACTTGCGGACTCAATTCAGGAGCATGGCATTCTCCAGCCGATCCTTGTACGTCCGCTGGCATTCGGCGGGTATCAGATCGTTGCCGGCGAACGCCGCTGGAGAGCAGCGCGAATGCTCGGACTTGATGAAGTCCCCGTGATCATCCGTGATCTGTCAGATCTGGAAACTGCACAGATTGCTCTGATCGAGAATTTGCAGCGTGAAAACCTGAATCCTTTGGAAGAAGCGCAGGGTTACAAGCAGCTGCAGGACGATTTTGATATGAAGCAGGACGAAATTGCGAAAACGGTTGGAAAATCGCGCAGTGCTGTCGCAAATGCCATGCGTCTGCTCCGGCTGCCTGAAGAAGTGCAGGAGCTTCTGATTGATGGCAGTATTTCCGCAGGTCATGCGCGTGCCCTGCTTGCATTTACGAATGAAGCTCTGATGATCGAGGCTGCGCAGAAAGCCGCAGCCGGACTTCTGACGGTTCGTCAGCTTGAAAAAATGGCTTCGGACAGCGAAAAACCCGATATGCCTGATCAGCCCCAGCAGATCAGCAGCTATTATCGGGAGATGGAGATCAGTCTGCATGATAGGCTTGCTCGTAAAGTCAAGGTCGATTTTAAGAAGAACAAGGGTACTCTGACGCTTGAATTCTACGATGAAGACGATCTGCGTGCACTTGCGGAGAAGCTTGTGCAGGAAATTTGACAAAATGTTTCACATGAAACATTACATAATCATTGAAATTACGAAAATGAAAGGAAATGAAACACATGCTTGACATGAAATTTGTGAGAACAAACCCTGATGCGGTAAAGGAGAATATTAAGAAAAAGTTTCAGGACGACAAGCTTCCGCTGGTGGACGAGGTGATTGCACTCGACAAGGAATTCCGCGAGGCAAAGGCAACTTGTGATGAGCTGCGCGGACAGGTCAACAGCAAGAGCAAGATGATCGGCGGCATGATGGCAAAGGGCGACAAGGAAGGCGCAGAAGCGATCAAGGCAGAGGTTGTAGCCATCAATCAGCAGCTCAAGGAGCTTGAGGTGCGTGAGGACGAGCTGCAGAAGAGAGTACGCGAGATTATGCTGGTGATCCCGAACATCATCGACGAGAGCGTGCCGATTGGCAAGGATGACAGCGAAAATGTCGAAGTTGCGCGCTTTGGTGAGCCTTTTGTGCCGGAATTTGAAGTTCCCTACCATGTGGACATCATGGAAAAGCTCAACGGCATTGACATTGATGCAGCAAGAAAGACCAGCGGCAACGGTTTCTACTACCTCTGCGGAGATATTGCAAGACTGCATTCTGCGATCCTGTCCTATGCGCGTGATTTCATGATCGACCGTGGTTTCACCTACTATATTCCGCCGTTCATGATCAGAAGTGACGTAGTGACGGGCGTTATGAGCTTTGCGGAGATGGAGGGCATGATGTACAAGATCGAGGGCGAGGATCTCTACCTCATCGGTACAAGCGAGCACTCCATGATCGGCAAGTTCATTGATACCATTGTTCCTGAGGAAAATCTTCCGCAGTGCCTGACCAGCTATTCTCCCTGTTTCCGCAAGGAAGTGGGCGCACACGGCATTGAGGAACGCGGCGTTTACAGAATTCACCAGTTCGAGAAGCAGGAAATGATCGTTGTCTGCAAGCCTGAGGAAAGCATGGATTGGTTTGAAAAGCTTTACACAAACACCGTTGATTTCTTCCGCAGTCTCGACATTCCTGTGCGCACCCTCGAATGCTGCTCCGGCGATCTGGCGGATCTCAAGGTGAAGTCCATCGACGTTGAGGCATGGTCGCCGCGTCAGAAGAAGTATTTCGAGGTCGGCAGCTGCTCCAATCTTGGTGATGCACAGGCAAGAAGACTGGATATCCGCGTGAAAGGTGCAAACAAGCAGAAATATTATCCGCATACACTCAACAACACCGTTGTTGCACCGCCGAGAATGCTGATTGCATTCCTCGAAAACAACCTCAATGATGACGGCAGCATCCGCATTCCGGAGGCTCTGCAGCGTTACATGTTCACAGATACCATCAAGGTTCCCGTGAAGAAATAAGCCCATATATTGCGAAAAAGGACGATGCTCTGCATCGTCCTCTTTTTATTGCCCATCCGCAAAAACTGCCGTTCCCGTGGTTATGATCTCCTCGTTTCCATCCGAAAACCGCACGATCAGCCCCGCATCACGCGAATAACCGACCGCAAGTCCCAATGTTTCATGTGAAACATTTCCTGACAAGGTTCGTGAAACAATGACCTGTTTCCCGATCGTGTAGGAATATTTTGTGTAAACGGGCAGGAAACTGCGCTCTGTGATACCATCCATGAACACGTTCAGCTGCGTCAGAATCGACGCAGCGACGGCGTTTCTCGATAAATTATGTCCGGTTTCCGTTCGGATGTCCGTCACAATATCTGCAAGCTCTGCCGGAAGTGCTGCGTCAGGATAGAGATTCAGTCCGATCCCGACGACGAGAAATTCCATCAAGCCATTCTGCGGATGAAAACCGCCCTCACAGAGAATGCCGCAGATCTTGCGGTCATTGAGGAACAGGTCGTTCACCCATTTGATTTTTGTGATGATCCCGAAGTCTGCAAGTGCCTCGTGCACCGCAGATGCTGTGCAGGCAGTCACCGCCATCATGTCCGAAAACGGCAGATCCGGACGCAGGATCACCGAAAGATACAGCCCACCGGCAGGTGAATGAAAGCTCTTGCCAAGCCGTCCGCGTCCGGCAGTCTGGCGATCGGCGAGAATGACCGTCCCTCCTGCCGCGCCATCCCTTGCAAGCTCTTTGGCAAGGCGGTTTGTCGAGTCGATCTCCTCATAATAATGCACGGTCTGTCCCAATTTGCAGTCCGCCGGCAGCAGTGTCCTGATTTCTTCCTGAACATTCATAACATCATCTCCTGCAAGTATTATACCATAGAAATCCCGAAAATGCAAGCGTTTTGGAGCATCTGGGAATAGGACAGACCATTGTCTGCATAGAATGCGGTGAGTACCAAAAAGGAGTGATTTCATGGGAATGACAGCGGAGAGCACGGGTTTTGGCATGATCGAGGAACAGCGTATGCCGGAGGGTGATTACCGCATCGCGCTTGCGGGAAACCCGAATGTCGGCAAATCCACCGTATTCAATGCGCTCACGGGACTTCACCAGCATACAGGAAACTGGGCAGGAAAGACCGTGACAAATGCCGCAGGAATCGCAGAATACAGGGAAAAACGCTATGTTCTGGTCGATCTTCCCGGAACGTATTCACTCCGTGCAAACTCTGTCGAGGAGGAAGCAGCGCGAAATTTTCTCTGCACGGGCAGTGCGGATGCCGTGATCGTGGTCTGTGATGCCTGCTGTCTGGAGCGAAATCTCAACCTCGTTTTACAGGTCATGGAGCTTTCCACGCGCGTACTCGTCTGTGTCAATCTGCTGGATGAAGCTGAAAAACGCGGAATTTTCGTGGATTTCGCAAAGCTGGAGGAGTATCTCGGTGTTCCGGTCGTTGGTGTGACCGCGCGTAATGAGGAGGGTCTGGATGAACTGATGGCAAAGCTGGAAGCCCTGCTCCATGCTCCGCCGCCATTGCAGTTTCAGCCGGATTACGGTGATTCGCTTGAACCGCAGATCAAGATCCTCACAGATCTGTTGCAGGGCTGTACCGGTGAAATTTCGCCGCGCTGGGCAGCGATCCGCTTTCTGGAGGGGGCACAGGGCATTGAAATGCTGATCCCGACCGAACAGATCCCTCCCTGTTTTCCACAGCATCTTGTGGAAATTCAGCGTCAGCTGGAAAGCAGCGGGATATCGACGGAGCGCGTGCAGGATGCCGTGATCTCCACGCTCATCCGCAGCGCGGAGGAAATCGCTTCACAGGCTGTTTCCTGTGAAACATCCTGCACGGATGCACGCGACCGCAGACTTGACAAGATTCTGACAAGCCGGCGTTTTGGCATTCCGCTGATGCTCCTGCTTCTCCTCGGCATCCTCTGGCTGACGATGTGCGGCGCAAATTACCCGTCCGCAATGCTCTCAGAATGGCTGTTTTCCGTGGGAAATGCGGCAAGCCGCCAGCTTTCGGCATGGGGTGCGCCCGATTGGGTGGACGGTCTGTTCATTCAAGGCATGTACCGGACGCTTGCGTGGGTAGTGTCGGTGATGCTGCCGATGGCGATTTTCTTCCCCCTCTTCACGCTGCTCGAAGATGCCGGCTACCTGCCGCGCGTTGCGTTTAACCTCGACAACCGCTTCCGCAAATGCGGCGCGTGCGGCAAACAGGCACTGACCATGTGCATGGGCTTCGGGTGCAATGCCGCAGGCGTGACGGGCTGCCGCATTATTGATTCGCCGCGCGAACGACGCATTGCCATCCTCACAAACGCCCTCGTTCCCTGCAACGGCAGATTTCCGATGCTCATTTCCCTCATCACCATGTTTTTCATGACCGGAATCGGCGCACTGGATTCCATTTTGTCAGCATTTCTCCTATTCTGCGTCATTCTGGCAGGTGTTGCCATGACCTTTCTCAGGTCCGCGATCCTCTCGCGAACGCTCCTGAAAGGCGTGCCCTCCTCGTTCACGCTGGAGCTTCCGCCCTACCGCCGTCCGCAGATCGGCAAGGTTCTGGTGCGCTCCATCCTCGACCGCACCATTTTTGTGCTCGGCAGAGCCTGCATCGTTGCTGCACCAACGGGAATGCTCCTGTGGCTGCTGGCAAATCTGCATGTGGAAAACCAGTCGCTTCTCCACCACATTTCGGCGTTTCTCGATCCGTTCGCGCAGTGCTTCGGCATGGACGGCACGATCCTGACAGCGTTCATTCTTGGCTTCCCTGCGAACGAAATCGTCATTCCCATCATCATCATGACCTATCTCTCGGAGGGAAGTCTGACGGAGATCACGGAACTTTCCACATTGCACAGTTTGTTTGTGGAAAACGGCTGGACAATGAAAACCGCACTGTGCACCATCCTGTTTTCCCTGTTTCATTTCCCCTGCTCGACCACAGTGCTGACCATTCGAAAAGAAACAAACAGCTGGAAATGGGCATTTCTTTCGATGCTCCTGCCGACCGCCGCAGGTCTGAGCCTTTGCTTTCTGGTCAATCTGATCGCGAGTCTGCTGTGAAAAAATGTGTTTTCCATGTGGAACATGTGGAAAACGCACTTGACAAATCCGGTGATTTGTGGTAAGATAATGATAAAGAGAGTGCCTGCGATAAGCGGTTCACCCCCTTTGTTTTTAGGTATAAAGATACACCGCCAACTTTGGAGAGTGGGGCGGTGTTTCTTTATGTAATAAAGAAATTACTTCTTGTTGCGGCGATCGTTACAAATCTCGTATACAAGAGAGATAACAGCCACAATAAACGTTGCGAACAGGATCATGTCCGAAAAGCTTACCATATGTTATCACCTCCCTTTTCAGGGAGCAACCGCCTACCGTTATGCAGACACTCTACCCACATTATAGCATACACGCCCTTTTTTGTCAACAAGAAACCCCCTGTTTCCGCAAAAAACAGGGGGTTGTCATAATAATTCGCAGCTTATTTGGAAGCTTCAAAAGCCTGTGCAATGTCGGCGATGATGTCCTCCACATTCTCCAGACCAACGGAGAAACGGATCATGCCTGCGTCAATGCCGGCTGCCACAAGCTGCTCGTCCGTGAGCTGGCGGTGCGTCATGCTTGCCGGATGCAGGACACAGGTGCGGATATCCGCCACATGCACCTCACGGGATGCAAGCTTCAGCGCGTCCATGAACTTAGTTGCCGCCTCTCTGCCGCCCTTGATGTTGAACGAAATGACACCGCTGCAGCCATTGGGCAGGTACTTCTGCGCACGCTCGTGGTACTTGTCGCCCGCAAGTCCCGGATAGCTGACGGATGCCACATAGTCACTGGCTTCGAGGTACTTTGCCACTTCCAGCGCATTCTTGCAGTAACGCTCCATGCGCACAGCCAGTGTTTCCAGACCGAGGTTGAGCAGGAACGCGGAATTTGCCGCCGGATAGCAGCCAAAATCACGCATCAGCTGCATTCTTGCCTTGATGATATATGCCATCTTGCCGAAATCTCTGGTATACACAACGCCATGATAGCTCTCGTCCGGCTCGGTGAATTCGGGGAAATTGCCGTTTGTCCAGTCAAAATTACCGCTGTCCACGATCACGCCGCCGCCCTGTACTGCATGTCCGTCCATATATTTTGTGGTGGAATGCACCACGATATCTGCGCCGAATTCAAACGGACGGCAGAGGATGGGTGTCGGGAAGGTATTGTCAATGATCAGCGGGATCTTGTGCTTGTGTGCAAAATTTGCAAAACGCTCGATATCGAAAACGGAAAGTGCCGGATTTGCGAGTGTCTCGCCGAATACAAGTCTGGTGTTCGGCTTGATGGCAGCCTCCAGTTCTTCCTCGGATGCCTCAGGATCGACGAAAATGCACTCAATACCGAGCTTTTTGAGCGTCACGGCAAAGAGGTTCACCGTACCGCCGTAAATCGCGCTTGCCGCGATAAAGCTGTCACCGGAATTGCAGATATTCAGCACGGACAGCAGGGATGCTGCCTGACCGCTGGAGGTGCACATTGCCCCCACACCGCCTTCGAGTGCGGCGATTTTCTTTTCTACTGCGTCAACAGTCGGGTTTGCAAAGCGGGAATACATGCATTCTGTCGGCATATCGAACAGATCAGCAATATGCTGTGTACTGTCAAAGACATATGTTGTACTCTGCACGATCGGCAATGCACCGGGCGCACCGTTTGTGCGCTCATAGCCCTCATGCAGGCATTTTGTTTCAATTTTCATGGGGACAAACTTCCTTTCGGTTTGATTTCGGCAGGAACTGCCGTGTTATTATTATACCACATTCCAGATGTAATTGCAAGAAAAAATATAGATTTTTCGAAAGAGTTCCCGCTTCTCAAACGCAAGCTGTCTGTACAAATCCCCTTGACATTTTCCACCTGTGGTGTTATAATAGATATAAAGAGAGTGTCTGCGACAAGCGGTTCACTCCCCTTGGTTAAGTGTAAAGAAACACCGTCACTTTGGAAGAGTGGGGCGGTGTTTCTTTATGTAATAAAGAAATTACTTCTTGTTGCGATGATTGTTACAAATCTCGTATACAAGAGAGATAACAGCCACAATAAACGTTGCGAACAGAATCATGTCCGAAAAGCTTACCATATGTTATCACCTCCCTTTTCAGGGAGCAGCCGCCTACCGTTATGCAGACACTCTTACATTAATTATAGTTCATCTCGATGCGGTTGTCAAGACCTAATATCAAAGAGAGCAGCTGTCCCGCCGGACAACTGCTCTTTTCTCATATCTCCAACCACGAATCACAATATGGGCACTGCTCCACCTTGCCGACCTCCAGCACGAGGGATGCGGCGCAGTTGGGACAGTTGACCGCATGGTATTCCGGCTTTGCCTGCGGCGGTGCTGGCTGTGGACGGGGTGCTGCCTGCGGCTGCATTGCCATCGTGTTCGGCAGAAACTGGGGCGCGGGCACATTGCACAGCGTCCAGCCCGTCAGCAGTCCGAACGCCTTCAGCCTGCTGAAATCCCGTACCACCGTAGCTTCATTCTTTGCAAATGCCCTTGCCGCCTGTACTGCCGGTACAGCTCTGCCGGCATTGCCGCTGAGGTAGTTGCTGAAACGGTACGCAAGCCCGATGGTCTTGCGGATCTTCAGGCTGACCGCCATCATGCCGACAAAAAACAGTGTGATGCCAAGAATGATGCCCAGCTCGTCCATGTACAGCAGATCGCCCGAAAGCATCTCATTGAGCAGACCGAATCCGAACAGGAACAGCATGAAGCCGCTGATACCAATGCCGAAAAATACGATCATCTGCAAAACAACGATGAAAATGCCCCGATGGTCGTCCCCGCGCTTTTTGTGCAGAACGAAACGCGCTTCATGCTCACACTCAAAATGACAGTGTTTGAGCAGTCCCATGCGGGAAAGATGGTCGAACCGGTTCTGACAGGTCACCACACCGATTCCCAGCTTCTGTGCAGCCTGCCCCACCGTCACCGAACCAAATCCAAGCTCCGTAAACATCCGGTTGAAACGGCAGGCGTGGAGAAAGCGGCGGACATTGCCGATGCCCAGCCATGCAATGAACGCGAATTCCAGCAAAAGCGGCAGAGTTTCGGGAAAATCATCCAGAAAAACGTCAGGATCAGCCAGTCCTGCCAGGAGCAGCATCAGCGTCAGCGGCAATCCCAGAAGAAGCTGTAAGCCTGCCATCGCCGCAGTGTATGTCATATGTCCCTTGGAAAGGTACATTACAGTCACCTCCGTGCGTTGTATTCACATTTATTGTAGCACAGAATCGGCAAAAAGTCAATGCACTGCGGCGTTTTTACTTGACAGGCGGCGTTGGGTATGTTATAATTTTTTCATAGCAAATGTTTGTAAAAGTTAAAACCTGATCATGTTTCTTAACTTGAATAGTAGTTTGTAAAAGCTAAAACTTGATGATACTCATTCACTTGAATAGAAATCAAGAGTTGCCCCCTCCG
>CALGTT010000132.1 GCA_937901485.1 uncultured Ruminococcus sp. | reverse complement strand
AAGCGTAAGTTCATGTTTATCAACTCTTGAAAGCTCCGTTTCCGTCATTTTGTTGGTAAGCTTTGTGGGAGATATCGTCTGCGGCTGTTCCGTTTCAGCGGTATTACTTTCAGTGGTAATACTGCTTTCCTGCTGAACAGAGCTTTCAGGTTGCGAAGAGTTTTCCTGCTTGTTATCACAGCCGGTGACCGGTAATGTCATTGCGAGAAGTAAAAGAAATGTGACTAATTTTTTCATTGTTATGCCTTTCTGTTATCAATTCTTATTTTTCGGTTTCACCAACCTCCTATATTATACCACATATTGCCGCAATTTTCAATAGTAAATTAGTACTATGTAAAATCTAAATCTTGAATGAAAAGCGGGATTCGGGTGACTCCCCGCGGGGCGGGGAGATGCTGAACAAAGTGAAGCAGAGGGGACGGGCTGTTCAGCGCAGCCCCCCGCATATCCCTCCCCCGTCTTGCGGGGGAGGTGCAGCCGGACGGCGGCGGAGGGGGCAATTTTGTGATGCTGTCCCCCAAAAATTAGTTGTCAATATCAATCCAGAAAATCCTTGACCTTCTTGCTTCTGCTCGGATGACGCAGCTTGCGCAGTGCCTTGGCTTCGATCTGGCGGATACGCTCACGGGTGACATTAAACTGTGCGCCCACTTCTTCGAGCGTGCGGGATCTGCCGTCGATCAGACCAAAACGCAGACGCAGAACATTTGCCTCACGGTCGGTCAGCGTAGAAAGCACCTCCTCCAGCTGCTCCTTGAGCAGTGTCAGGGATGCCGCATCCGCCGGTGCAGGTGCGTCATCATCGGGGATGAAGTCACCCAGATGGCTGTCCTCCTCCTCACCGATGGGCGTTTCCAGAGAAACCGGATCCTGTGCAATGCGCATGATCTCGCGCACACGCTCCACGGACATTTCCAGACGCTCGGCAATCTCCTCCGGTGTCGGATCGTGACCGTTTTCATGCAGGAGCTGGCTGGTGATCTTCTTGACCTTGGTGATCGTCTCCACCATATGCACCGGAATACGGATGGTTCTTGCCTGATCTGCGATCGCACGGGTAATCGCCTGACGGATCCACCATGTCGCATAGGTCGAGAACTTGAAGCCCTTGTTGTAGTCGAACTTCTCGACCGCCTTGATCAGACCGAGGTTGCCCTCCTGGATCAGGTCAAGGAACTGCATTCCCCTGCCGACATATTTCTTTGCAATGCTGACAACAAGTCGCAGGTTCGCTTCGGAAAGACGCTGCTTTGCACGCTTTGCCTCCAGCGGTGTGCCCTCCGCCATGATCTTTGCCAGCTTGATCTCCTCATCGAGCGAGAGCAGCGGCACTCTGCCGATCTCCTTGAGGTAGATCTTTACCGGATCGTCCACTGCAAGTCCCTCCGTGGAAAGTGCAGCTTCCATATCATCATCAATATTATCGATCAGGGAAAGGTTGTTCAGGTCGAGGTTGTCATCCACCACATTGTTGTCAATGATCTCAATGTTGAGCTGCTCACAGCTGTCATAGAACGTGTTGAGCTGATCGGCATCAAAATCCATTTCCTCCAGTGCATCGGAAATCTGCTTGGTGGTCAGTTTTCCGGCTGCCTTGCCTTTCTCCAGCAATGCTTCAATTGTTGACTTCTTGTCCATTTCGCTTCCTCCTACTTCGATTGATGGTTTTTCTTCTGGGCGATGACCTTCAAAAGATCATCATCCGACATGTCCTGACTTGGCTGGACACGATGTTTAAAATTCCGCAGAACTGTGATACACTCTTCCAGTGTATCCCTGTCCACGGGAAATTCACGTCCCTTGACCTGAATGTGCGTGATCCTGCCCATTTCGTCCACATTGAACTTTTCCGCCAGCATGGAAAGGCTGAAATGCGCATAATCCGGCATCATCAGGCAGATCGTCTCATACACCCTCCGGTGAAAGTCTGTGACAAAATATGTAGGCGGCAGGGCATTCCACACCATTTCATACTCCTCCGGAAAGCGCATCAGATAGGACAAAATCTGCTCCTCCGCCCTGCTTTCCTTTGGAAACTGCTGTGCCAGCGGATTGATCTCATCCCGCTGCAGTGACTGCGCCTCGATCGCACGGAAGCGCGTCTTTCTGGTGTTGCGGTCTGTCCGCTGCACCGCACGGTCAACCTGCATCTGCAGCGTTTCCACGCGGATCTCCAGCTCCTTTGCCGTCCTTGTGATATAAATTTCGCGCTCCAGCGGATTGCTGATCTCCGCGAGCACATTCACGCTCCGCCGCAAAAGCTCCGTTTTGCCGATCTCCGTCTGGAGATCCAGACCGTCACGGCACTTGTCCAGCCGGAAATTCAGCGCGTCACCGGCATGGTCGATCAGGATGCGGAACTGCTCCGCGCCGTATCGCTTCAGGAATTCGTCCGGATCCTTTGCGCCCTCCAGTTTCAGAATGCGCGTGGGCAGTCCCACTGCACTGAAATGGTTCATCGCTTTCTGTGTTGCCGCCTGTCCTGCACCGTCGCTGTCGTAGGCAATGACCACTTCCTTGGCGTACTGGGAGATCAGCCGCGCCTGATCCGCGGTGATGGCAGTACCGAGCGTTGCGACCACATTTTCAAAGCCTGCCTGATGGATGGCAATGACATCCATATAACCCTCGGCGAGGATCATGGTCGTGGAGGGTGCATTCTTGGCAAAATGCATGGAAAACAAATTGCGCCCCTTGTCAAAGACCGGAGATTTGCCGGTGTTGAGGTATTTCGGCTTGCTGTCGTCAAGCACTCTGCCGCCGAAGCCGATGACGTTGCCGCGCAGATCGACAATGGGAAACATCACACGGTTTCGGAAATTATCATACACGCCGCCGTTCTGCCCCTGCTGGCAGACTCCGGCGATCACCATTTCCTCATCATGATACCCCTGCTGCCGCAGATGGTCGCGCAGGGCGTGCCAGTCATCGGGCGCATAGCCAAGCCCGTATTTTTTGATGATGGCTGGCGTGAGCTTTCGCTCCGCAAAGTAATTCAGACCTCTTTTATCATTTCCGGAAATCAGCTGTTTATAAAAGAAATTTGCCGATTCACGGTTAATTTCCAGACATCTCATCTTGCGCTTGGCATTTCTGGCTTCTTCTGGATTCTGCGTCGGCAGCTCCATGCCGCATCGCTGGGCAAGCATCCGGACAGCTTCCATGTAACCAAGATTTTCCATTTTCATGGTGAATGTGATCACATCGCCGCCCGCGCCGCAGCCAAAGCAGTAAAAGCTCTGGGTGTCGGGAAATACAGTGCAGGACGGCGTTTTTTCAGAATGGAACGGGCAGTTGCAGACATGCGTCCTGCCGCGCTTTTTCAGAGTGACATACATACCGAACGCAGAAACGATGTCATTCGATTCCCGCAGACGGTAAATAAAATCCTCAGAGAGCAATCCTTTCACCTACTTCCAGAATTTCGGAACAAACAGCTCCGTATAAAGGTCGACCGCATAACCGTCACTCATGCCGGAAATATAGTCGCACACCGCACGGTCAATATCCGTCTGCGCGGCAATGCGCCGATATTCCTCCGGCAGCTTTTCCGGTGCTTTCCGGAAATATGTGTAAAGCGTTTCCAGCAGGAGCTTTGCCTTTTTCTCCTCGCCCTTTGCGGTCGGATTGTAGTACACATTCCGGTACATGAACTCATGCAGGACATCATGCGCCTGCTGTACCTCTGGCATCATCTCAATGCTCCCGTATCCGTGCGCTGCCACCGAAGCGACCATCGCGGTGATGCGCTCCGTTTTGGTGCTGCCCAGAATCCGGATGGCATCCGCCGGCAGCTCGTCACTGCGCAGCATTCCGGCACGCACAGCATCGTCAATATCATGGTTGATATAGGCGATCTTATCCGCCACGCGGACAATATTCCCCTCCAGCGTGGCAGCTGTCCTGTTGGTGTGGCAGAGGATGCCGTCACGCACGGCATGGGTGAGGTTCAGCCCCTCCCCCTTCTTTTCAATGTACTCCACCACGCGCACGCTCTGCTCGTAATGGCGGTAGCCATGCGGACATATCGCATTGAGCACGGCTTCTCCGGCGTGACCGAACGGCGAATGTCCGAGGTCATGCCCAAGCGCGATCGCCTCGGTCAGATCCTCATTCAGAGCCATTGCCCGCGCGATCGTCCTTGCGACCTGCGCGACCTCCAGCGTATGCGTCAGGCGTGTGCGGTAATGATCCCCCACCGGAGAAAGAAACACCTGCGTTTTGCGTTTGAGCCGTCGGAAGCCATTGGAATGCAGAATCCTGTCCCTGTCGCGCTGGAATGCGGTGCGGTACGGACAAGCCGCACGGACGCGTGCCGTCATTGCGGCATCCGTACTCGCGCAGGCGGCTTCGTGCAGATACGCCGCTTCCCTCTGTTCGATCTGTTCGCGTATTATCATAGAACACCTCCCCAAAAAGTCTTTCTATCATAATATACTGATCTGAAATGCAAAAACCCTCTTTTTTGAAAATTATTTCACAGCAGAGAAATCCGCGTAGCCTGCCTTTCCGCATTCCATCCGGATTCTGCCGTTTGACAATTCCGTCAGATCCTTCATGAGCTTGTCAAGGACTTCCAGCCGGACATTCAGCTCCAGCCAGACATCCGTGCCGAATTCGCTTGCGACCTCGATCACGCCGTAATTCGGGAGAATATGCGTCACCTTGCCATAGAGCGTATAGTCCATGCGCAGCATCAGCGGACAGCTTTCGCACATGTGCAGGATATGTGCCGCATCGCAGGTCAATGCCGCACTGTGGGAATAGGCGCGGACAAGACCGCCGCCGCCGAGGAGGATACCGCCGAAATAGCGCACCACCACACAGCAGACATCCGTCAGACCGCGTTTTTGCAGGACATCGAGTACGGGCACACCTGCCGTTCCCTGCGGCTCGCCGTCGTCGCTGTAGCGCGTGATATTGGAATCGCGCAGAATATAGGCATAAACATGGTGCTTTGCTTTTCTGTGACCTGCCTTGATCTCGTTGATCCATGCCACTGCCTCGTCATTGGTCGTGACCGGCGCAAGGCAGCCGATGAACTCAGAGCGTTTTTCTGTGAATGTGGTTTCCGCGGTGTCCGCGATCGTAAAATAATCCATACTCGAAAAACTCCCATCTATACGAAAATACGGGCGGTCTGAACCGCCCGCATGTTTCATTGCAAAAATCGCATTACTTACCCAGATTGAAACGCTTCTTGAATCTGTCAACGCGTCCGCCGGTATCAACA
>CALGTT010000131.1 GCA_937901485.1 uncultured Ruminococcus sp. | reverse complement strand
AAGGCGAAGAAATCGTAATCGTGGAAGACGTAATCACTGCCGGTACCGCCATCCGTGAAAGCATGGAAATCCTGTCCTCCCTGAAGGATGAGTACATCTACTACCGCACGGATACCCGCTGGACAAGCTTTGGCGCATACAGCGTGTACCAGTCCGCTGCACGCAAAATGGGACTGACCGCTGTGCCTTACAACCGTTATGTGATCTCTCATATGAGCACGGATTTCCGCGGCGATCTCTACGAGCGCACGCTGTATGACGGGATCAAGGCGGATGTGCTGGACTGCTACACCTATGAGAGCGGCGCGGCAGTGACGCAGGTGACGGCGCATTATGCCGACGGCAGCACGGAGGACAGGGGAACACAGCTCTATGATCTTTCCGCTCTGCAATCGGGGGATATGTACGAATTCTATCTCGGCAGCCCCTGCGCCATGCTGGAGATCCGGACGGATCTGCAAAATGACCGGCGGCTGCTGGTGTATAAGGATGATTTCGCAGACTGCATGATCCCGTTCCTGCTCCAGCACTACAGCGAGATCTGTGTGGTCGATCTGGAACAGTCCGCCGACATTTCCGAACGTCTTGCAGATCCGGCAGAATTCACACAGATACTCTTTCTTTGCAGTATGGAAAACTGGAGTGAGATCTGGCGTGAAGCATCCATGATATCATAAAAAATGCCCTGCTGAGAATCATTCAGCAGGGCATTTGTGTCAGTGTTTACTGAAAAAGCTGGGAGAAATCTGCAACGAGCTTTTCCTCCAGAGCAACTGCTTCTTCCATCGTTGCACCAACGGTGGTGTAGTAGCTCTTGATCTTCGGCTCTGTGCCGGAAGGACGGATCACGACCTTTGCATGGTTCTCCAGTGCAAAGACCAGAACATTGGATTTCGGAAGTGTGATGGGAGTGATCTCACCAGTCACAACATTCGTTGTGGTGCTTGCGACGTAGTCAGATACTGCCACCACCTTCAGACCGCCGATCTCCTCCGGACGGTCATCGCGAAGCTGCTGCATGAGTGCTTTCATCTGGTGCATACCGCTTTCGCCCTCGAATGTGAAGCTCTGCAGGCTGTGACGGAATACACCGTACTTCTTGTACATGTTGTCGCGTGCCTGAATCATGGAAATGCCCTTTGTACGATAGTACGCAGCCATTTCACAGATCAGCATGGACGCAACCACTGCATCCTTGTCGCGCACATATGTGCCCGCAAGATAGCCGTAGCTCTCTTCAAATCCGAATACATAGCGGTTTTCTTCGCCCCTATCCTCAAGGAAGCCGATCTGCTCACCGATGAACTTGAAGCCCGTCAGGACTTCGATCATCTCCAGACCGTATTCCTTCGCGATCTCCTCCACAAGGTCGGTCGTTACGATTGTCTTAACAGTGATCGGATTTTCCGGCATTGTACCGTTTTTAGTACGCTCACTGCAAATGTATTCCAGAAGCATCGCGCCCACCTCGTTGCCGGAGAACAGCGCGTAATCATCACCGTCCGGCACAGCAATGCCCACACGGTCAGCATCAGGATCGGTCGCCAGCAGCAGGTCGGGCTTGACATCATCACAGTACTTCAGACCAAGCTCCAAAGCCTCGCGGATCTCCGGATTCGGGTACGGACAGGTCGGGAAATTGCCGTCGGGCATCTCCTGTTCCTTGACGATCGTCACATCCTTGATGCCGATTCTGCTGAGGATCTCACGAACCGGCTTGTTGCCCGTGCCGTTGAGGGGGGTGTATACGATCTTCAGACCGCTGCTTGCGCACAGCTCAGTGTTGATGCCCTGCGCCAATACATTCTGATAATACTCCTCAATGACCTCCGGCGCGATATAAGAGATCATGCCGCTTGTCACTGCTTCATCGAAATCGCAGTATTTCACATCGTTGAACATATCCAGTGCATTGATCTCGTTAATCACCTTTTCTGCAACTTCCAGTGTGATCTGGCAGCCGTCATCGCCATATGCCTTGTAGCCGTTGTACTTTGCAGGATTGTGGCTTGCTGTCACCATGATGCCCGCACTGCACTTGAGTGCACGTACAGCAAAGGAAAGTGCGGGTGTCGGCATCAGCTCTGTATAGATGTGTACCTTGACACCGTTCGCAGCCAGAACCGCAGCCGCAGCCTTTGCAAAGACATCGGACTTGATACGGCTGTCGTAGGAAATCGCAACGCTCGGATCATCAAAAGAAGACTTTACATAATTTGCAAGTCCCTGTGTTGCACGGCGGACAGTGTATACATTCATACGGTTAGTTCCTGCACCAAGCACACCGCGCAGACCACCCGTACCAAATTCAAGATCACGGTAAAAACGTTCACGGATCGCCTGCTCATCACCACAAATCATATTCAGCTCATCCTGCAGATCAGCATCATCCACAGCATTCGCACACCAGATATCATACAATTCTTTTACAGACATAATGTTCCCTCCTAAATTGGAAAATCTAACACTGAGTAGATACAGCAAAGATTTTAGCAAGAGAATTGAATTCTCTAAACACTCTATTATATTATACCACAAAAAATCGGATTTGAAAAGGGGGTAATGAAAAAAAATCCTGTTTTTCAAAAAAGTCGTCATTTTCAAACTGAAATGTCCTATTTTTCGGAATTCTCTGTGCAATCTGCATGGTATAATGAGTAAAAAAGTTTTTTTGCCAATCAAAAGAGTGCGATACATATATATGAGAAATATGTCGTGAACGATACCGCTGCCGGCAAAATAAGGATGTCCGGCATTGTGCATAAAAAAACATTGCGAAAGTAAAGATTCTTCTGCTTGACAAACCCCGAAAAGTATGATATAATAATAA
>CALGTT010000130.1 GCA_937901485.1 uncultured Ruminococcus sp. | reverse complement strand
GACCTTTGCGGCATAGCCGCATTGGGAGGCGATTGCCAGCGGCGGCTCGCCGCTTCAGGAGTATGCAAATCTGTTCGCTGCTGCCCCTGATGATGCTGTGCTGATTGAGAGTATCAACGAGAAATATGGCAGCAATATTGTGCTAGAGGACTTCCGCCGCAGCTATACCTGGGTGCTGAATGTGACGATGAATCAGTATATGTTCAGCGATCCGGCAACAAAAAATGCCGCAGATCTTGCGGCGTGGGCAGAGAATGCGTATGCGTCCGGCTGGGCATATTCGGCAGGCAGCGGCGGTCAGATGCACGAGGAACTGCACTACCGGACGACCGATGCTGTCGGGCTTCTGCTCGGTTATTTGCAGTATGATCCGGCGGAAAAATCCTTCCAAAATGAGCCGCAGACGCTCTATTATACGCCGTATGAGGGGCTGGATTCCATGCCGGACGTGGCAGGTGTGGGCGTGTTTGATGGCGAACTTTTCGCTGTGTATGTCGGCGGAGGGCAGGTCATTTTCCCCTCTGCTGATTGCGGTTTTGTGGTGAAAGAGCCGCTGGAAAATCGAGATTGGACGTGCTGGTGTGCGTTTGATGTGATCACTTATCCGCCGGAGGTTTATGCTGCTCTGAACCCGACAACGGAGGATGTGACGAAGTAAATTTGCTGAGATATGGAGGAAAATGTGTATGAAAAAGAACGTTACGATTGCCATTCATGAAGAAAAATTGGCAGCACTGGAGATGTACCTGCCGCAGAAAAACACAACGCTTACAGCGGAGCTTGACCGGTTTGTGGAACAGCTTTACAGCCGTGCCGTGCCGCAGAATGTGAGGGATTTTATTGACATGAGAACCGGCGAGAAACCTGTGAAAAAGTCTGGTAAGCGTTCGAGGACGGAGGAGATCCAGCAGGATACGCAGGAGAAACCCGAATGAGATACGCCCCAGTTCGCCCCACGTTGCCCGGTGTGCGATTTTCCGGAGGACAGTCGGGAAACTGCCCCCTGAACGGAGTCGGGGCATTTGTGAGGGCGTTGTGGGCGAGTTGGAAAAACGATGGAATGAGGCGGATTTCTCGGAATCCGCCCTTTCTCAAATATTGCAAGTTAAAGCGGCGGGGTCGCCGCAGTCACAGCGGACGGCAAAGCCGACCGCATTTCGGGATTTTTGAGGATTTCATTTCGGGGTCGTGCGGATGCTCGAAAATAGCACTTCGGGGTCGGAGTGCGGAAAATCCCCAGAATCTCGGAAAAACAACAGGTGTCGGAGGTGAATTTCCATGAAAAATGAGAACAAAGTGAAGTTTCCGCTCTGGGCATATCCACAGACGCTCCGTGATGTGGAATCGCATTTCAGGGGTGACAACTGTCGGTCGCAGAGCGAGTTTATCGAGAAGGCGATCCGGTTTTATATCGGCTATCTGGACGAGGAGAAAAGTGTGAATTACATTTCGCCCCTGATCACCGAAACAGTCAACGCCACGATCAAAGGTACGGAACAGCGGCTCGCCCGTCTGCTTTTCAAGGTCGCTGTCGAGCTGGGAAAGCTGTCCCACATGCTGGCGGCAGTCAATGACATTGATGACGAAACCATGCGGCAGCTGCAGGGGATGGTCGCTGCGGAGGTGCGGAAAATCAATGGGATTATTGATTGTGAGGAGGCGGTGAGGTATCAGAAAAATTGAAATCTGAAAGGAGAATGCCATGCCAAAGCTAATCGTCACCAGCCGCTACCTCAAAAGCGGCGGTCAAAAAAATCTTGCGAACTACGTCAAATACATCGCAACCCGTCAAGGGTCAGTTGCTGTAAAACAAAACAGCGGCACTGCACCCGCAACGGATGCACAGCGAAAATTGATTGATTCCCTGCTGAAGGACTTTCCCGACAGCAAGGAAATGCTGGAGTACATCGACTACCAGCAGTCACCTACTCAGAAATCAGCCTCCGCATTCATCACAGAAGTTTTGGAACGCAACGCCGACAGACTTGCAAACCGTGAGAATTATGTCAATTACCTTGCAAAGCGTCCTGGGGCTGTGAAATTCGGTTCTCACGGTTTATTTTCATCCGAGGACAAGCCGATTGACCTTGAAACAGTCGCAAAGGAGATCGCCAATCATGGTGGTAATGCGTGGACACATGTCGTATCGCTCCGACGTGACGATGCCCAGCGGATGGGGTACGACACCCTTGAAGCGTGGCGGAATCTGGTGAAGCGGCAGATCCCGAACATCGCAAAAGCCCAGAAAATCGACCTTGCGAACCTCCGCTGGTATGCGGCTTTTCACGACAAACAGACAAACCCTCATGTTCATATCGTGGTGTATTCCACGAACGAGCATGAGGGTTTTCTTACGAAACAAGGTATTGAAAAAATCCGCAGCGGCTTTGCAAATGACATTTATTCGGACGAGCTGCACTATCTTTATGCCCAGCAGACTGACCTGCGGAATCTTCTGAAACAGCAGTCCGCCGATCTGATGCACAGGCTCGCCGCTGAAATTCAGTCCGGCACTTCGGATGCAGAACTATGCAATCTGATCTTGCATCTGTACTCCCAGCTTGTCAACGCAAAGGGCAAAAAGGTGTACGGCTATCTGAAGCCGCAGGTCAAGCGGACGGTGGACAGGATTTTCGAGAGGCTTGCGGAGCATGAGGCGATTCAGAAAATGTATGCCCTCTGGTGTGACATGGAGCAGCAGAAGCATGATGTCTATTCATCCGCAAAGGTTGATTTTCCGCCGCTTTCGGAGAATCCGCAGTTTCATTCTGTGCGGAATATGATCGTGCGGACTTGTGCGGAGATGGATGTGATGATGCTGGCGGAGGAGCTTGTTGTGAATGATGTGCATCCGCCGCCGGAGAGTGTTCCAAATTTCTGGGAAAATTATAATTCACCAGAAGAAACGTTACAGCATTCACAAGACGAACAGCACACCGCACTCAATTCCACCATCCTTGCACTTTTCACAAGCCTTGCCCGCTGCATCGAGGATGACTATTCCCGCAGCCACCAAAAATTGCATTCCAAAGTGGATCGCAAGCTACGGAGAATGATTCAGCAGAAGAAGCTTGCACAGGGCATCAAGGAAGAACAGACGCAGACACCAACATATTAAAAATGCGGCATATCGGAAAAACCGGTATGCCATTTACTTTCGTCAATTCCGGCGGCGAACCGCCGCTGGTGATTTGCTGCCTTTTGCACTTCATGCAAGCGGCAGCAGTTGAATCTTTGTCTTTCGTCAATTCCGCCCATTGAAACAGCGGTTTTGGTGGTGGACTTGCAGTGATGACAACTTTATTATATCATATTTTTTGTAAAAGTAAAGTCTTTTTGCGGCGAGCCGCCGCTGGCGAGATGTTGCCTTATTCGCTTCGCTCAAGCGGCAACAAAAATTCTATATATTATAAATGTATAAAACATATATTTTCAGAATTGTGCCGACCTTTGCGGCGTAGCCGCATTGGGAGGCGATTGTCAGCGGCGACTCGCCGCTCTGCGGTGGGAGGACATTGATTTGGAAAATGG
>CALGTT010000129.1 GCA_937901485.1 uncultured Ruminococcus sp. | reverse complement strand
TATTTTCGGGGCTTTGTACAGTGGGTGAGGGTGGGAGTTTTGCGGAATCAGGTATGAATAAGATAATCTTGTCCATATCCGACATCAAGATGATATTTTTTAGCGTTTTTTATAATGATATACGCAATAACGGTTGTTTTATTCACGGGCATCTTAGAAAAGCACCCTTGCTGCGTCAAGATTGATTCATAGGTCCTATCATCTATATAAATTCGATCTACTGTTTCATGAACCCGAACCATTTCAGTATTCTGATATTTTCCTTCTGGTGGAAGTATCACTGAAATCGGAGATGGCTGATTAAGCATTACTGGACTCATTCCATACCCATTTCCCCCTTGTGGAATGCCCTTATTACACATGAATTCTTCTCTTTCTCTCAGTCCTTGCATATATTGTTCAAGTAAAGCTTGACATTCTTCGCTCGTACAATATTCATAGAAATCTTTATACAGATCATTACCCATATCACACCTCCCGATTATTGTGTAACATTTACTACAACTACAACATAATTATGGCACTGACATCCTATTTAAATATAGATACTTTTTCTATGGCAAGTACGCCAAAATTCTCCCTTCCCTCCTCCCAAGGGGGGCTATATTGCAAGGATACTGCGTTCCCTCAAACCCACCAAATATTATTGTCTTTTGTAACCGTTATCAACCTCTAATTGTCAAAGTAATGATACTGAAAGAAGCTGAGATCCAATTTTCTACACCTGTCAATCTACCGCAATTGACAGATGTCCTCAGCGTTTTTTCACAGAATATTTCTACTCTTCACTAAAATCATTACTCCTGATAGATATGCCCTGAATCGGTATCACATTACTTCCTTAATCATTATCCCTCGCCGCTTCAATACATGCATCAATCACCAGTACAACCGCCAGTGCTGTCACCTCGTCTGCACCATCGGCAATGTCAATCTCATAGGCATCACCCAGCGTGAACCACTCCTTCGACACCTGTGCGATCCGCTGACCACCCACTGTAATCTCATAGTCATGGCTGAAAATATCGCCATGCACCTTCCAGCCAAGTCCGTTCACGCTGTACTCCTGACGGAAGAAGGTGAACTCCTTCACGACTTCAGCGATCTGTGTGCCGTTTCTCAGAATCTCATACTTCGGCAGGAACGACAGCAGACGCTGCTGAATAAACGCAAGCTCCCGACGGTTCAGGTCATACAGATGCAGTTTCTTGCCAAATGTAAAGACCTCGCCCTCGACATAGAAGCACTCATTTCCCTCCGGGTCATAGATGGAAAATTTGTCGCCCCAGCTGAAGATACGCTGTTTCATGTAAAGTCTCATAGTAACCTCCTAAAGTTATGTTAAAAAGTGGTCGAATTTTCATCCAATCAGCGGCAGTTATTTCATCAGAAACGCCCTGCACGGTGCACCATCGCATCCTGCCAGATTGAGAGGAGTTGCACTCAGAAAATACTTTCCCTCCGCCACATCCGTCAGAACGATCCCCTCAAGCAGAGCCACCTCCGCACCAAGCAGGATCAGATGCACCTCCATCGGTGCATCTTCCGGACCGATCGTCTGACTCTCGTTGCCGATGAGCAGGATCTTGGCATCCGCAAACACTCTGGCAGCCTCAGCAGTGACAGTAAGATTTCCGGCAAGCAGGATACGCTCCGCTGCACACAAAGCCTTCGCTTTCTCCAGAATCACCGCAGCATCCTCCCCTGTCACATCCCCCTCGTGCCTTGCCACATAGCAGTCACCCACAAATGGGACAAGTCCCATCCGGTCAACCGTCTTTCCATCGTCCAGAAAATGAAACGGTGCGTCAATATGCGTACCGTTGTGGGCACACATGGAGAATGCAGTAAGATTGTACAGATCACCGTTTGCTGTACTTTGCAGACAGCTCTGTTCTGGCTTGGGATCACCCGGATAAACCTTGCAGGAGAACACCTCCTGTGAAATATCGATCAGCATATGGTTCAGCTCCTTTGCAAGCAGACTTTCGTTACATTCATTATACACGATTTCTCAGTATTTTGCAATACTAGCATAATTTTTCTGAAAAATGTAAAATTTCGTCAGTATGCACATGAAATCAGAAAGACTGTCCTCTCTACAGAACAAAATTCAATCCATTTGTCTTTATATAGCGGACATCCTTGTGCATTATGCTGTATCCACCTTCATCTCAGCACAGTCAAATTCCAAAGAATTTTCCCATTTGTTAGCCTGTGCAACAACAAAAAGCAGAAATACCCTTACCATCCCAAAAGTTTAAGGGTACGGTAAGGGTATGCACGTTTCATATTATCACACGGATAAAATGATAACCCCGAAATTATGGCTAAATTTCGGGGTTTCTGTGGTTGCGGGAGCCGGATTTGAACCGACGACCTTCGGGTTATGAGCTTTCGTGATGGGGTTTCATGTTGTATCGTGCAGTGCCATTTAGTGCGAAATCAAGCCATTTTCTCGTTTTCCGAATGTGTTCTCCAAAACAAAAAATTTCGCTGGTAGATGTACGGTGGATGTACAGCTTATCTTGGTCCCCTTCAGTTTTATTTATCAAGCTTCGCCGCTTTCCTGCTCCGCAGCTACACATTTCTCTGGGCTCTTGTTCGCTGTAAACTCGACATTATCCAGTTTAAAAACCGAATCATAATTGATACAATTCATATTGGTAAAGAAGTTCGCATAGTCCTGTTTCCGAAGCAGATAAATATTCTTCTGAAAGCAGTTAATCGCCTTCTTTGCAGAATCCTTGTCCTGATAAACGCCCTCATATTCTCCGATGCCTTCACAGAACTTTTCCATCTCTCCGGTAAGCCGTGAGAAATGTAATTGATGCCGCAGCCACGTTTCTTCATAGGCATTATGCTCTTTCATCAGGTTGTACGCCGTGAAAAATGCGGTGCAGGCTGTTGCAATGATGGAAAGTGTGATGGGAACAGCCTTTGTGAAGATTTTCACGGGTTCCGGAAAATTTGTATCATCCACAATGGAATCCGATATGACCGTCAAACCGGTGGCTGCTGCATTGAAGATCGTTGCTCTGCGCGAATACACAATGATCTTTTTTTGTTCTTCATTCCGATTGGTCAGCATTGTGCTGGATCGGGTGCTGACATTTTCAATTTCTTTTTTCAAGCCTGCAAAGAACAGTTCCAGATCTGGATCAGTCTTGTCATCAAATTCAGCCCGGCTGCAAATCTCATGCCAGCAGTCCTCATAATACTGCATTTTTACAGCATCAGCAGACCACTTTTTTTCGCTATTCTTTTGCTTTTTGGTGATTCTCTTCTTACTTTTGCACTTCCATTTTCTGCGGACATGATCTCTGTAAAACTTTTCAGCCTCTTTTCCGCAGCACTCCTCAATTTCACTGACAGAACACGCCTTGCCAGCAGTCCAGCTTTCCTTTTTCATTTCTGCAAGCTTGAGGCATATCTCATCATAAACCGGCAAATAGGAGAAGGCTGAAACTGATTTCAGCGGAGAAAGGAACATTGCACATTCTGGCAGACAGAGCCTGTATTTTTTCCAAAGCTTTGCAGATTTGATCAGTGCTTCGTTGTTTGAAATACCCTTATTCAGCTTTGCAAGATTATTCGATTGATCCAGAAATCTTCTGAATTTACATCCAAGCTCAAACGAACTTGCTTTTTTGATTTTAATCTTGTCAACCTCATCAGTTATATTTTTATTCTGATCCTGCGGAATCAGCATACCGATCAGAAATGAGTTGATCATTTCTGCGTCCAGACGCATCTGCTCATTCTGTTCGATACAGCTGAGCAGCGTTTTTCCGCATAATAAATAAGCAGTATATTTCAGCATAAAAACTCCTTTTCCGACAAATCCAAAGCACATTGCACACCTTCCAACCATTGCGAAAACCCAAAGGCGTACTTCTCCAGAGCCTGCTCCAGACTTTCCACTGTAAACACATTCATCTCCGTGCTGCCCGTGGAATCCGTCAGGAACTTCTCAAGTGCATCCGATATGGCTTTCTGGTCGTCTTGACTTGTCTGAAAAATCGGATCATTGACAGGGGTTTTCTCCAGAAGCTTCATGTCGTATTTCTTCACAAGAAACTGATTGAGCATTGTGTAGTCTCCGTACAGATAGGATTCGGAGAACAATTCATCCACTGTGATATGCCTCTGAGATTTGACAAGAAACACGCTGTCCACCCTATCATTCTCCAGCGTTACATTTCCATCCGTATCAAGGAAATGCACATACTGCTGGAAATAATCCTCAAAGAACAGCTTGTCCAGATACAGGTGTGCAGCATAGCCCAATACAAAAGGATTTTCCATAGAAGCAACGTACTGAAAGCTTTTCAGATCCGGAACCTGCAGGATCTTCCCATCCTGATCATCGGAGAAAAAATGGCTGCCATTGTCCTTTTGCCGCTTCACCTTATACAGATCCGGCATCAGAAGTCCCCATTTGAATTGCTTTAATTCTATATCGGAAAACTGTATGCCGCATTTCTTTAAAAACAGTTCTCCGTGCAGCATGTGCAGGATGAAACCTGGCATGTGATCACCTCTTTGTATATGCTTGTTCTGTTATCAGCAGGGGTATCCTTGCTCCATTTCATAGCCAAAAGACTGTTCATTTCCCATTTTTCTAATTGAATCCACCCAGTCATAAATAGCATACTGCTGGAAAATAGGATTATCAGCATCGTCCTTCTTTTCCTGCAGATAGAATGCAAGCAATGCGTACTCATTACTAAGATTTGTGCTGAATATCGTCTTATCATCTGTGTTGACAGAAACATGCAGCTGCGTTTCGTCAGCCTCCTTCTGCATATCCTTATGGTAAAAATCAACAATGGGATGATTTCCATAATCGGGAATGTCGCTGATCAACAGATTGGACGATGGATTCGTTTCAATAGAAATACCAAGTCGAAGAATTTTTCGCTTCATAGCTTTCTGAATAGCCGAAATCGCATTGATTACATATTCAGGCAAGGGTTCATCCGCTGTTTCAGAACCGATCTGCTTTACCTTCTCATTATAGTGATACATATAATACAGATAAGCAGGTTCTGTTCGTTTTCGGATTTCCTGCAAAGAAAGATCCAGCTCATTGGCATCAAAATGCGAAAAGCCATGCGGCTGGTAATATCCATTCGCATACATATCCGGATCATCACCCCGCAATTTCCATGCATCATAATAAGATGCAATATCAAACGCATAATCATCCTTAATAGGCTGCCGATTTACTTTCTCCAGCATGAACTTCAATTCATCTTCGAGCAGATTATCCTTGTATATTTCCCTGAACAGGCTTTTCGCCCTTTCAAGAAAATAAGAATTTGCTAACGATACACCCTCAAAACGAATATTATGTTCCATGATAAAATAATACATCCAGACAAAATTGTCCAAAAGTACCTGCTTGGGCATCGCAGCATGAAAATCATGCTTCTGATAATACCTCCGCACATCCGAACCGAGCAGGGTAGCGTGACCAAGACGACATCCGGAACGCAACCCTAAAAAACGGATCGCCTCATCCACTGCACGCAAAGCATCGGCAATATCATAATTATCTTCTGCCACATGATAAGTCGCTTTCAGAGTTTTCACATACAGCAGCAAATTTTCACTGGGCTGTTCATACAGAAGCCGGCGGAATACACTTGCAAAAACCTCAGGACGGCAGTCCATTTCTTTATTCGCAGCGTCAATACCTCGGATCCTGCGGGCAATTTCCGGATTTCTATGTCTGAGTGTAAGAATCGCCCGCATCTGATCTTTCAGTTCTTTTCTGAGCTTTGCGTGACGGCAGACAGGAATTCCATTCTTGGAATTTGCATTATCCTTCTCTGTATCTTTGATAAAATGAAGTGTATAAAAAAACTGCTCCTTATAATACTTTGGCAATTTTTCTTCAGATGAATACAAGTCGCCTTTATTTTGCTGATAATAATGATTGAAAACCTTTTTATTTGTTCCGGATGAAAGCAGCAGACTTTTGTTCACCTGATGATAATTCTCCAAAGCCTTTTCAATTGCAGCATCATATAGCCGGATGTTTTTAGCAATCATTTTCCAGTCAGCATAGGGAGCGATACGAAATTCGACCCGGAAGATCTTCGGGCCCTGCAAAAGGCTTTCTACCGTTGCAAGTGCCAAAACATACTCAATATGTTCGCTCCACGGATAAATAAAGGCATCCTTTCTGTTCTGGAATTTCTGAAAGTTCACAAATCCTTTGATCTGGTTCGATTGCACCAATTCATTACGAAGCGTATTTTTCATGATCAGATACGCATGGAGCAGATTTGCATATCGTATATCCTCCATCGCTTTCCTCGATACATGATATAACAGACAGCGTTCACCCAGAATATTCTCATATCTTGCATAGGAGGCTGTGGGGCGTGCTTTTGCATAATCCAATGATGCAGAGCAGGCGTGAACAGTATTGATTGCCCGCTGAAGCCGCCATATTGGAAACATCGCTTCCTCTGTAACCGAAAGTAATTTCAGCAGAGCCTGCCATGCACAGGCATCCCATCGTTTCTGGTACTGTTCTGCCAGACCATGTGCATAATACACATACTGTACATCAACCAACAGAACCAGATCACTTCCGTCAACAAAGAATTCATCCATTTCAACGGAACAACCGGCAAGATCTTGTTCCATTTCTTCCCTTGAAAGATAGTAGCTTCCAAAATCCACACATTTTTTCTTATATTGTCCATATAGAAATACACGGATGGCAGCAGCACGTTTCCACATCAAAGCGAGTGAAACATCGGATTGTGTTCTGTAGTATTCCGGCGGATCTGCAAGACGATCCTTTTCAATTGCCACAAGTCTTTTACGGTATTCAGGCTCTTTTACACGATTCATCAGATGAATCCATGACAGATGTACATAAGGTGATGAGCCCCGAAGATGAAAATGATTTTCAGATGTTCCAATATCCCGATTGAGAATATTAGCTATCTCATGGTTATCATGCTCAATACAAAGCGGCCAGTCATAGCGTACACGTTTGTAATTCTGATACAAGTCACGGCGGGCAACAGCAGCCGTGACAATGATCTCTTCATCCACCTTTTGAATCAGACTTCGCCAGATATCCGTATACGCATAACGATACAGATAGCGGTCGTGATTGAAAGTGATCATATTCACTGCAAACCAGACCAGAACATCCATAACACGCACATGATCAATCCGGTCATCATAAAGCTGTTTCCTTATTTTTCGGAACAAAGCATCAATATGTCGTGACAGGACATCCTCATTATAATCACGGAACGGCCGACGCAGGAGAAGCAGTACCTGCTCCTGCTTCAGCTCATCCGTCTTTTCTTTCTGATAGAGCCTGTCAATTACAGACTGCGAAGAAATAGAGCAAAATTGCGATTTGATGATCTCCGCAGCTATTTTAAGGCTGTTATGCATTGTTATTCTCTCCAGATTTTTATGTCGTCGGCAGGGGATGGAGCAGTACGTTTCAGATTATCAATAATATTGATTATGTCGAATTTATCAGATTGAAGAAACATCTCTACTACAGGACACTTTTCGAACCGACTGCTGAAATTAAACTGATTCTGCGAATCGTTGAATTGATAAAAATCATCTTGTTCTTTTAATTTTTCTTTCAAAGATTCGTAAAAAATCCCAATTATGTTAAACAAGGAGCAAGAACGTAGTTCAGTTACTTTTCTTTGATCTACTTCAGTTACAAAGTCATCACAATAGATCATTTCTGACACAGTTCGTTTTAGTACATTATAGATCATATCAGTATGTTGTAAAGGAAGAGCCATATAAGGAACTTTATCATATTCTTCTAATTGTCTTTTTATGCTTTGCATGCCGACTCCATATACATTTTCAGTTAAGCCAGCATTCAAGAACATCTTTTCAACTTTGGAAATAAAGATTTCAGAAAAAAACGCATTCATTACAAATGCTGAAAGATCAAGCGAAAAGTGCAATGAAAATAGTTCGTCAGCAGAAAGGGATGTTGTAATTTCGTCAAGTCTATTATGAGGAACAAGCATTAGCAATAGCCAAATCTCATAAGTAATTTCTTTACACTTCAATTCTACTTTAGCCTCTAAATTCGGATAACCAGTACAGATAAGGTTATTCCAAGTACCAAGACAAGACGAGCCAAATATAGTGTACAAATAACGTTTTTGATCTATCATTTCCCACCAAAGAGATGTTCCACCTCTCAACATTTCCGAGTTTAGCCTTTTTTCCTCATTAAGAACCATATGTTTTAATTCTGCGTACTTTGCAAAAACTGCAGGCATCGTAAATGAATAATTAGCAAGAATAACTTGAACAAATTTTTTTGTTCGCGTACCATTGCGAGATGTCTGGTAGAGTTCAAACAGCATATCACCATAGGATGGATCGTCATTTAATATTTTGGTTCTTAACGCAGTACCTAAAAGACCATTTGGAGCGTAGATAAGATGCATTACTTTTTTTAGTCTTCTATCAAACGGCTCCGAAGTAATGTCATTAAACCAATTCACCTCCATAGCTTCCATTCCTAGTTCATGAACCATATCAAAATGAAAAATATCCAACAGAGCTTTTAGATTTAACGAAACACGATAACTTCGTTTCTCTAAACTTAAATTCCGTGCACGGAAATCCTCCATATAATAAAAGGAGCGGAAAAGATCGTACATATGCCGCAGGCTGTCCGGCTCCATGAAATGTCTCTTGGTGCCGCAGACATCCAGATAAACCCCCGTCCGGTCTGCAAGCATACAGAAGACCAACTGCTTGGGACTAATTTTTCTTTCTTCGTCCACTGCATTTTTAGAGAGAATATAAAGGAAGCTGTGCTTATAAAGTCGTGGGAACACTTCCGTCATATCCAGCTTATCTTTAGAACTGTTATATTCTCGGATCATACCACCTTTGCCAATGTTGATCTCAAGCGGAAAGAGCTGTCGATAGTCCATTCGCTTCCATGAGGGCATGACGATGCGTCGATCCACCGGAATGATTTTTCGCAGAAATTCGGTAATGCTGTATCTGTTGACAAAAACACGTTTCTCAATATATTTTGTTACCTCGGTTGTTGAATTTTCAAGAATGTGAACCAGCGTATCCATATGGAATGTTGTCAGTACAATGACATTTGGAATCATCAGGTATTGAAAAATTTTCTGCAAAATATCATAGCTTTTATCAGCGGCTACATCAATATCATCCACCATAACCACAAGATACGACTTGTTTTCCTTTTTGGCCCGACTGTAATAATTATCGTAATTGGTAGAAAGCCGGTTCAGAAGATCCAGATATTCTTTGACAGTTTTATAGAAATTTCTCCGAGTTCTGTGTTTTTCTGCAATCTCCATCAATGCCGGATAATTGGAATTGGAATAATCGTTCTCCACAGCATCGCTTACAATAAACAGATTACAGAGCAATTGTTTTACACGGCTGATTCTCTGTCCCATAAACTGATCCAAGTTTTTTTGCTGATTTTCCTTTTCTTCCAGCATCATCACCATCTGTGACACTACCGCATTAAAAAATTCATCATTGCTCAAAAGCCCCGCTTCAATACAGGGGAGTACATAGAAATTATAGTCGGCAAGATGGATATTATTTCCTTCATTCAATTCGGGAATATCAACAGGAATACTGTCACCACCATTGTGCAGTGCAGCTGCCATAGATACCATTGCCGATGTTTTACCCGTTCCACGACGGCCAGTGAATGCAATGACATTCTGTACTTCCGTACGAATCAGCGGATCAAACGAGTGATGCTGCATTTTCGCATTGCGTTTCTCCACTTTCTCATTGTCCTGAATAATCTGACCTATTGTTTTCCATGCCTGCTGGTAAACATAGGTGAAAATTGAACCATTTTCTTCTTTGTTCTCCTCCTGATGAATGCCGCGAAGTTCAAGGGCGGCAAGCGGCATGACTCTTTCGTATTTTTCCATAAAACGACCCCTTTATTTTATTCGGCCCAGTGCAATTTACGTGCAATACACTGTAAATCATAGATATGTGGATACTGTTTCAAAATCAGTTCCAATTCATAATGGTACTGGTTAATCTTAAATTTTTTTTCATACTCAAAAAGCAACTCTGCCAACAACAGAACTGCATTTCCATAAGGAAGTTCAATCCCTTTAACCGTTGCGATCGCATTCTGATAATATTCCTGTGCAATGGGATCAGAGCTTCTCAGTTTATGATAAATATCTCCCAGCAGCTGAAAACTCTGCACCAGACACAGCAGACATTTTCGTATTCGTGCTGATACATAGTCACCAATCATTTGTTCCGCATTTTCATCAGTCATTTTTTTCTCATCATAATTTTTATAATCACTCAACAGACTTTCGACCAGCTGTATGTTCATTTTCGCCTGCTGCTCTGCACGCATCAGATAATCATAGTTGTTGTTCAGAAGACCCAGATGATAGAACGCAATGGACATTTCCGTGCACAGGCGTATCTGGTTTACACGTAGTTTAAATCGATCGTTTTTCTCCTCTTTTGCATCACTTTGCAGTGATACTGCCTGTATCAATAGAAATTCCTGATCTGCCGATAGAGCAATTTCACGATAATGTACCTGCACGCCGAGATTATATGGCTCTTGACGTCTGAAAATCTTCGCAATCCGGTTAGCAAATTTCGCCTTGTACAAAGCTGTCGTAAGTCTTTCCAACACAATTACTTTGCTGTCATCCTTTTTATCAAAAGAAGTAAAGGAATTTTCAAATTGTTCCATCCCCTCCCGAATATAAGAAAAGGCATTGGAAATATCTCCGATATGCTCATAGGCATCGCCAAGTTTGTAACAGCATTTTGCCAGACTGAGCCGGTCTGTGATTTTTTGATTGAATTCTGACTTTCCATCAACTATATTCCTTCGGATATGGTATTCCGGTAAAAACAGCTCAATAGCTTGTGCATAGTCCATTCGTTCTGCAAAAATAAAGCCCAATGATTTGTAGAGATACGCTTTTTTGCAATCAGGGTATGGATAGGTATCTTCTATATTTTTAAACGCCTCTTTCTGGAAGAGCTGGTCAATTTCAAATCTCAATGAAGGCTTGGTCATAAGAAGCATGATGATTTCTTGACAAAGTACATTCAACTCGCTGTTGCCCTGAAGATTTCCCAATCCATCTCTAATTTTTTCAAATTTTTCCAGAATGCTAATAAAACCGTCCACTCCATACTGCAATTGTGGTTCAGCATTCAGTAGTTTAACTAATGACTGACGTAAGCGACCTACACCGGATAGTTTTTCGTTTAAATGTTCCATATGAACTAATGCGGGATGTATTAGTGCATCAATATTGTCCGAATTTGGCATCTCCATCACAGCCTTTCGTATTTAAAATATCCCCTTTCATTATATCACGGGCAGTCAAATATGTCAATATTTTTGTGCAAAACCATTGGTTTTTTCATCAAAATGTATAAAACTTAAGTGCATTCCAACTGAGCTTTTTTCACTGTGCACTTTATCATCCCATCATCAGTTGAAAAACTGGTTATATACGCTTTTCGTTTCAGATAATCTGCCAGTTTCTGATTTTCAGGAGAATTGATGAGCCTAACATCATGACGTCTGCTGCGTTCAGCAAAATCCTGATACTCCTCGCCCAAATCGGCAAAGCATCTTTCTAACACATCATTATCAAGTCCTTCAAGCTGATGAAAGAACAGCTCTTTCTTTTGAATCTGATCGAGATGAACCCATGACTTATCAAAAGTATCCTTTGCAACAACAACTGTTGTTTTGCTCAAAAACCATGCAACTTTCTCTGAAAACAATGCCAGGGAACTTTCCTCAATAAAGAGTACCTTCTCATCTTCAGCAAATTCTGTGGAATCAATTATACGCTCGATGTCCTCCAAACCGAAAGCAAATGATGGGATATCCATTTTTACCTCTTCTTTATTAATAGCAATTGCCATTACAGAAAACTGAGGATGATTCTGTTTTATTGCCGATGAAACTTCAGCTGTAAAATCAAAGTATCTGTGTCGAAGCAGCACTTTCATGTGTTCAGAATTGATATTAGAGTAATCGAGTCCCAAATCAATTCTTGGCATCTTACCAATTAATCTCTCAAAACACGATTTTTCCAAGTCAGAACAAATAATATCCATCACCAATTCGCCATCCATATCCTGAGGACAATCTTCTTCAACCTTCGAAATCAATTCAAGCAACTTATCTGTGATTCCATAATTCTCCCAATACAGCATTACATTTTCCCATGTTGGATTTAATTTATTGGTCGAAATCCATCGATTCCATAAGTGCTGTTGCTCATCCTTCGTAAATTTCTCAAAACTGCATCTCAATAAGCTGTCCAACATCACATTTTGTTTTATGATGACCTCGTCAGCTAGAGACGCATGGATATGTAACTTTTCAATAATACCTGATTCCGCAAAACTCCCACCCTCACCCACTGTACAAAGCCCCGAAAATA
>CALGTT010000128.1 GCA_937901485.1 uncultured Ruminococcus sp. | reverse complement strand
GCGGCGGCAAGCCTGCTGGAGGCACTGGCGGGGGCGGATGACGATGCAGTTTAGCCGATTTTCTGCGAAACAGCGGCTTGCACTGCGCTGGTGGGCGATGCCGTGCTATCGGGGGAAGGATGCGGTCATCTGTGACGGCGCGGTGCGAAGCGGCAAGACGCTGTGCATGTCGCTGGGGTTTGTCTGCTGGGCGATGGCGAGCTTTGATCGGGGGACGTTTGCGGTGTGCGGCAAGACCATCACATCACTGGAGCGCAATCTGGTGCGGCCGCTTTTGCAGGTGCTGGAGGACACGGGGTTTGTGTGCATTGTCTGCCAGAGCCGGCATTATGTGGATATTTCGGCGATGGGACGGACGAACCGCTTTTATTTATTCGGGGGTAAGGACGAAGGCTCGGCGGCGTTGATCCAGGGCATGACGCTGTGCGGCGTATTGTTTGACGAAGCGGCTCTGATGCCGCGTTCCTTTGTTGAGCAGGCATTGGCGCGGTGCTCGGTGGCGCGGGCAAAGCTCTGGTTCAACTGCAATCCGGAGCATCCGTACCACTGGTTCTACCGCGAGTGGATTCAGAAATGCGAGGAAAAGCGTGTGCTGTATCTGCATTTCACAATGGACGACAACCCGTCACTTTCGGAGCGTGTGAAGGCGCGTTACCGGAGAATGTATGGCGGCGTGTTCTATGACCGCTTTGTGCTGGGGAAGTGGACAGTTTCCGAGGGGCTGGTCTATCCGATGTTTGACAAGGTGCGGCATGTGGTCGAGAAAGCTCCGGAATGCCGGAGATACGTCATTTCATGCGATTACGGCACGGTCAATCCGACCTCTGCTGGTCTGTGGGGGGAATCGGACGGCGTGTGGTACAGGGTGCGGGAGTATTATTATGCGGCAAGGCGTGAGGGAATTTCAAGGACGGATGAGGAGCATTATGCGGGGCTGGCGGCTCTGGCAGGTGATCTTCCGGTGGAGGCAGTCGTGGTGGATCCGTCCGCGGCAAGCTTCATTGCGTGCATTGCAAAGCATGGGAGATTCCGTGTGCTGAAAGCAAAGAATGACGTATTGACGGGCATACGGCAGGTGAGCGATGCACTGCAGGCGGACAGCATCCGCATTTGTGCGGAGTGTGGGGACATTCTGCGCGAATTTTCGCAGTACTGCTGGAATACGAGCGCGGCGGGGGATGTGCCGAAGAAGGAGCATGATCATGCGATGGATGACATGCGGTATTTTGTTTCCACGATCCTGTGCGGAAACGCGGAGGAGAGCTTTGTGGCAATGAGTTTAGCGAGGTGAGAAATTTGCGGTTCAGAAAGAAGAAGCCTGACAGAGGGGAAGTTTCTGTTGTGCAGAGCACGCGGGGCTATGCGGCGGGGGCGGATGTTCCGGTACAGCTGTATGCCTATGAGCTGTTTGAAAAGGTCAGGCGCACGGTGCCGCTGGTGGACGGTGCGATCTCAAAGCTGGTGCGGCTGATCGGTTCGTTCCATGTGGAATGTGCGGATGCGTCGATGCAGGCACAGCTTGACAGATTTCTGCGGGAAGTGCCGGTGGGACTGACGGGGCAGTCGGTGTACAGCTTCATGGACAGCTATCTGGACAGTCTGCTGGTTTACGGCAATGCGGTGGGGGAGATCGTGCTTGACCGTCGGGGGCAGTATGTGGCAGGACTGTGGAACGGCAGGGTGCGTGATGTGGCAGTCAGGGCAGGAACAAGCCCGATGGAGCGACAGTATGTACTGCGCCGCGGTGAGGAGGAGATCCTCCTGCCCCATCCGGAGCGCATTCTGTTTTCGGCACTCAAGCCGCCGGACGGCGGAGTTTACGGGGTGTCGCTTTTGCAGGGCGTGCCGGTTTTTGCGGAGATCCTGCTGCGGATCTATGAATGCACGGGGCAGAATTTTGACCGTGCGGGCAATGTGCGGTATGCGGTGACGTACAAGCCGTCGGATGATCCGGCGGAAATGGCGTATGCAGGGGAGCGTGCCAAGCAGATCGCGAAGGAATGGGCGGACGGAATGCACGCGGCGAAATGCGGCGAGGTGCGGGATTTTGTCGCGGTGGGAGATGTGGACATTAAGGTCATCGGCGCGGACAGCGAGATGCCGGACACGGAGATCCCCGTGCGGCAGCTTCTGGAGCAGATCTTGTCAAAGCTCTCCATTCCGCCGTTTCTGCTCGGACTGAACTGGTCATCGACCGAGCGCATGTCCGTGCAGCAGGCGGATATCCTGACTTCGGAGCTGGAATATTACCGGCGCATTCTCGAACCTGTGATCTGCCGCATCGCACAGATGTTTTTGCAGCTCAATGGCTGCCATGCCGCTGTGACGGTGGTCTGGGATCATATCAATTTGCAGGATGAAACGGAACTGGCACAGGCACGTTTGCAGAATGCACAGGCTGCGGAGATTGAAAGAGGTCTTACGAACACAGCCGAACACTGATAAGGAGGATTTTATGATGTACAATGAAGTAAAACTGGAAAAGGGTATGTATCATCTGGCAAACAAGAGCTTTTTGCAGGCTCTGGAGGATGCCGATCCGTCCGCGCAGTACGCGCAGACAGGACTTGCAAAGCTCGATGCCTACGAGCGTCAGCTCAAGCGTTTTGACATCCGCGTGAACGGCCCGTTCTGCGACAGAGTGGAGAAGTTCTTCACGACCACGGAGAGCGCGGTGCTGTTTCCGGAATTTGTCAGACGCGCGGTGGCACAGGGCATGGAGGAGGCTGTGCTTTCCGACATGACAGCGGTCGTTTCCCGCAGTGAGTCCAACCGCTATCAGGGCTGTGAGCTGAGCGATGCCGAGGCTTACACCACAACAGCGGCAGGCGAGGAGCTGCCGGCATCCGCGATCATGGAGAGCGACGGCGTGGTGACGCTCGTCAAGTACGGCAGACTCATCAAGGCTTCCTACGAGGCAGTGCGCCAGCAGAGACTGGATGTGTTCGCGCTGATGCTGCGCCGTGTGGGCAGACAGCTTGCCGACAGCGTGGTCAGTCAGGCGGTTTCCGTGCTGAAAACGGCTTCCTCCGGCAGTGCGCTGGCAAAGTCCGGCAGTACGCTTGCCTATTCCGATCTGGCGGCACTCTACGGCAGATTCACAAGCTGTGACCTGACCACGGTGCTGGCATCTCCGGCGGTCATGGCGGAAATTCTGGTAATGAACCAGATGATCGAGGCATCCTCCGAGGAGAATACGGAGATTCGTCTGCCGTTCGGCGCAAAGCTCATCAAGTGCCCGCAGCTGGACAACAAGACCGTGCTCGGTCTGGACAAGGATTTCGCACTGGAGCAGATTCAGAGCAGTGATGTGGTGCTCGAAACGGACAAGCTCATCGACCGTCAGCTCGACTGCATTGCGATCTCCGTCAATATCGGTTTCCGTACCCTCATCGACGGTGCTGTGCAGATGCTGACACTGTGATGGGGACTGCGGTGTCAGGATGCTCACAAAAAACAACAGGAGGGATCCCGATTGAACGAAAAGCTTGAAAAACTCAACCGGTTCACTCGCAGGGAGCACAAGGCGGAGGAGGTCTACCTCTTTGATGTGATCCTGTGCGACAACGATATTGACCGTGACATGGAGCGTTTTTCTGAGGACGCGCTTGCGCAGATGCAGAAGCTGTTCATCGGAAAGACGGGCATTTTTGACCATGATCCGAAAAGCAGCGGTCAGACCGCACGCATTTTCGACACGGAGCTTGTGCACGATGCGCAGAAGAAGACTGCCGACGGCAGACCGTATGTCTGCCTGAAGGCACAGGCGTATATGGTGCGCACCGCCGCCAATGCTGACCTCATCGCGGAGATTGAGGGCGGTATCAAAAAGGAAGTCAGCGTGTCGTGCAGTGCCGGAAAGCAGGTCTGCTCGGTCTGCGGCGCGGACAGGAACGAGAGCGCGTGCGGACATGTCAGGGGCAGAACCTATGGCGACAAGACCTGCCATACGGTGCTTGATGATATCAGAGATGCCTATGAATGGAGCTTTGTGGCTGTGCCGGCGCAGGTGCAGGCAGGTGTCACGAAGCATTTTGCAGGAAAGGGGGCACAGGAGATGGAACAGAAATTTGCACAGCAGGCGCAGCTGCTTTCACAGGTGGAAACACAGATGCGTGCCGAGGTGCTCCAGCTTTGCGGCAGGGAGAAAAGCGGCGCGGTGTCCAAGGCTCTGTGCATGGCGGCGGAGAAAATGGAGCTTCAGGAGCTTCTGGCATTCAAGCAGGAGCTGCTTGCGCAGAAAAACGGTACGCCGCAGGTGCAGCTTGCCGGTGATGTAGGAACGGATGTTACAGAATATTGCTGCTGACGGCAGTGGGATGATCAGGCAGGGAGGGGTTTTTATGAATATGCAGATGATCGGTTCATTGTTCAGCCTTTTTTCCGGTGAGCAGGATGTGCAGCTGCACATGCCGCTGCTGATGACGGCGATCCATGAAGTCACGGCAAAGCTTCGCTCCGGCGCGGATGCTTCTGAGGTGCGCCTGTGCTACCTCGCCGCGGCGATCGCCAACCTGCGCTATACGCAGATGTACGGTGCGCGTGACAAGGCACTGGCGACCTATGCCGGCACGATCGCAAGGCAGTCCGACGCGGAACAGCAGATGCGCTTTGCCGTACAGCTTGTGCATTCCTATGAGGGACTTTGCCGCGATCTGCTGCGTGATGAAGCCTTTGTGTTTGCGGCTGTGTGAGGGGGAGCGGTATGGACGAGATCTGTCAGATGCTCCTTGCACGGCTGAAAAATGCCGGAATTCCGGAGGTCTACCCTGCGTTCGATGCCGTGCCCGTCAGATGCAAATCCCATGCACTGTTCACAGTGCTGACACTGCGCGGTATGCAGTTCGGGGATGCCTATCCATGCGAAGCGGGGGCGGTGTATCCGTTCACAGCGGATGTCCGCGCGGATCTGCTTGCACCCATGACGGCGGATGCGCAGGATCTGGTGCGGCATTTCTTGGCAGTGACCGTTCCTGCCATGCTCGGTACGGACTGCCTGTTCCTGCGCTTTGATGCAGGAATGCCGCAGGTAGATGTGAAATTGCAGAAAATGGTGTATGGTGGGGAATTTCGCCTGCATGGTGCAATCTGTGTACAGAAAACGGAGGGAACGGCATGACGGAAATGATCTTGCAGCCGGTAAAGTGTTATCCGGTGGCGGTGGGTGGTGTGCAGCTGTATCTTTCAGCATGGAAAACAAGCGGTGTCCGCGTGCTGAAGGAGGAATACACCTCCGGCGGTGCTGCCGGTGTCACGGCAAGCTATTCGAAGGGTACAAGATTCACGCTGGAGGGGAAGCTTGCGCCCATGCAGGATACTGCTGCGGTGACGGCGGAGCTTGCCGGACGGCTGGCGGCGGGCACGCAGGAGGAGATCACCGTGCACGGGCTTTGCTTTTCCGGTGCGCGGCTGTGTGCCTATACGGTCACGGAGGGACAGGGTGCGGCAGAGGTCATGCTCCAGTTCCACACGGCTTCATGTCCGGTGCTGACGCAGGAGGTGCAGGAGGATGCGTAGCTTTACACTGCGCCTGCGTGCGGGGGAACGAACCGTTGCGGAGGTCGGATGCCTTGCGGCTTCACTGGAATGTGAGGCGTATACTCCCTATGCAAAGCTCACAGCGACCTTTCTTTCGCAGGGGGAGGATTACGGGGCTGTCAATGGCATCGCGCTGGAATGTGACGGGAAACAGGTGTTTTTCGGCATTGCCGACAGCATCCGGCAGTACCGCAGGAACGGTCAGTGCTTTGTACGGGTGCAGTCGCGCAGCTTTACTTCGGTGCTTGCGCAGAATGAGATCGTGCCGGGACTGCATCTGAACATGACGGTCGAACATCTGCTGACGGGCTTCTACACGTTTCCGAATGTAAGCTACGAACCGTATGCGGGCAGCGGTTATATTTTTGTCAAGGACGGTTCGAGCATGTGGGACAGCGTGATCAATTTTGCGTACAAGCTGACGGGGCATCATCCGTTCATCCGGGGGAATACGGTGTGCTTTACGCCGCCGGAGGATGGAGCGCATGTGGAGCTTTCCGCGGCACGCGTGCTGGAATACGGTGTGATGCAGGACACGACAAGGCTTGTGAGCATGTATCACATGGCGGATGCCAGTGACAATTATGATGCCTATCAGCTGGAAAATCCGCCGGCAGTGCAGGCGGATATCGTCCGGCACAAGCAGCTTTTGCTGGACAGGCAATATCTTTCAGAGCCGGAGCAGGCATTGCAGTTCCGGTGTCAATTCTCACAGAGGGGCTGGCGGTCGAAATATGTGACCTACAGCGGCTTTGAAGCCGAGCAGCTCTGTGATCGTGTAAGCTTCGGGACATTTTTGCAGAATGCGCGCATCTGCCGCATCCGTATGGTGCTTGGCGGCAGCGGTGTCCGCACGACTCTCTGGGCTTACGATGACGGCTTTTATCATAGCGCGGAGCAATAGTTCTGTAAAGGCTATCGCGCCGCAGGCGGCTGAAAAGTTTTTGGTCGAGCTTTTTTCAAAAAGCTCGTGGGAGTCCAGAGGGCAACGCCCTCTGG
>CALGTT010000127.1 GCA_937901485.1 uncultured Ruminococcus sp. | reverse complement strand
GCGTGCGCGGTTCGATGAGGAAAACAACATCCACTGGGCGGAACGTCTGATGGATGCCGGCTGTACCGTCATTTACGGCCCGCACAACATGAAGGTGCACTCCAAGCTCCTGCTGATCTCACGCAGGACGGAGGACGGCGTGCAGAATTTCGTGCAGGTCGGCACGGGCAACTACAACGAAAAGACCTCGCGCCTTTACACCGACCTTTCCCTGATGACGGCAAACCCCGACATTGCGTCCGATGCACGCCATGTCTTTGACGCGCTCTCCACCGATTCCCTTGTGGAGGAGACTGCCGCCCTTCTCGTCGCGCCCCTGTGCCTGCGCAGCAGGATCATGGAAATGCTCGACGCGGAGATCGAACACGCAAAAAACGGCGAAGATGCGTACTTTGCCGCGAAGATCAACTCCATTTCCGACCGCGGCATCATGGACAAGCTTGCAGAAGCATCGCAGGCTGGCGTGAAGATCGAGCTGGTCGTGCGCGGCATCTGCTGCCTGAAGCCCGGCGTGGAGGGATATACCGACAACATCCGCATTGTCAGCATCGTGGGCAGATATCTGGAGCACAGCCGCATCTATATCGCCGGTACACCGGAACGCCGGAAGGTATATATCAGCTCCGCGGATCTGATGACGCGCAACACCATCCACCGTGTCGAGGTGGCTGCGCCGCTTCTCGATGAACGGCTGAAAGCACAGGCTTTCGACATGGTGCAGCTCTGCCTGTCCGACAATATCAAGGCACGCGTCGGTCAGCCCGACGGCACATTCCGCCTGCCCGTGCGTGACATCACACAAGCCCCTGTGAATGCACAGGAAGTATTCTATGAACGCGCCTGTGCCGCCGCACAGGAAACCCAGTAATGAAAGGAGAACATTGTGGCTGAACCTTTGAACCAACATCACAAAACGACCTGGCAGAGCAATGCAGCAAAATCCCTGTGGACATTCCTGACCATTGCCGCCGCGATCCTGTTCTATCACATCATTCAGTATCTCGGCGAGATCTCCACCTTTATCGGCTCGGTGCTCAGTGCCCTCAGCCCGATTCTGTGGGGACTTGTGATCGCCTATCTGCTTGATCCGGTCGCCGGCTTTTATGAACGCACCGTACACGGACTGCTATCCGAGCACGGCGTGTCTGCGGAGAAGAACGCCAGACTTTCACGCGTCATCGCCGCAATTCTGATGCTGTTTTCTGCCATTGGCTTCATCGCGCTCTTGCTGTGGCTGATCGTGCCGCAGATCACAACGAGCCTTTCAGGTATCGTCAAGGAAGCCCCCTCACAGATCAACGATCTGATGGCGCAGCTGCAGTCAAAGACGATCTTCGACAACAATTCGGCATTCGGACGGTATGCCAACGACACGCTCCTCAAGTCACTGGACACGCTGGAAGAATGGCTGGTGTCCGGTCTGCCCTCACAGGCAGAGCTGATCTTCGGCTATTTTTACACCGGTGTCAAGAGCGTGTTCAATGTGGTATATAACCTCGTGATCGGTCTGATCCTCTCCGTATACATTACCATTGACAAGGCACGCCTGCTGCGGCAGGTCAAGCAGATGACGTACAGCATTTTCCCGACACAGACTGCCTCCCGTCTGCGCCGCGTGCTCAGTCAGGGCAACCGCAAATTCAGCGGCGCGATCCGCGGCAAGATGCTCGATTCCCTGATCATCGGCATTATCTGCTTTGTGGTGCTGACGATCCTGAATTTCTTCCCGTTTCTGGAATTCCCGTACCCCGTTCTGCTGTCCGTCATTGTCGGCGTAACGAATGTTGTGCCGTTCTTCGGGCCGTTCGTGGGTGCATTCATCACGGGCGTACTGGTACTGTTCGACAATCCCTCGATGGTGATCCCCTATCTGCTGTGGATCCTGGTGCTCCAGCAGTTTGACTGCAACTATCTCGATCCGCATATTGTGGGCGGCTCGATCGGTCTGCGTCCGTTCTGGTCTATCTTTGCATGTCTGCTGGGCAGCGGTCTGTTCGGCATTCCGGGTTTTGTCATCGGCCCGCCGACCTTTGCGTTCATTTATGAGATCATCAGTGAGTGGTCGGAGGATCGCTTGCGTGCGAAGCATCTGGAAGCACAGTTTGACATTCCGCCGGAGGAGGATTTTGAGGACTTTGCAGAAAAGGACGAAGCCTTTGCCGGAACGCTTCTGCAGGAAGATACAGAGGACAGGCAGGAGGAAGAACGCCGCGAACAGGAACGCGAACAGCGCATCCGTGAGCGGAAGGAAAAGCTCCTGCAAACGATACAGAAGCATAAAAAGGATGGAAAATAAGAGAAAAACGAGGACTCCCGCACACTGTGCAGGAGTCCTTCTCTTTATGTCCGTCTGAGATATCTTGAAACGCTCTTTTTCTTCTTGTCCTCGTACATCTTCTTATCTGCCTCGGTGATCAGGGGATAGAGTGTTGCATCCGGATCAACACGGCAGATGTGCCAGCCGATGCTTGCCGCAACCGGATAGGGCTTGCCGGAGCTTTGGTTGTATTCTGCCATATGCCTCTGAATGCTGTCCGCAAGCTCCTGCGCTGCCTGTTCCGTGAAATCGGGCGCGAAGATGATGAACTCATCACCGCCGAAGCGTGCAAAGATCTCCCCATGACGGCAGCTCATGCTGATCGCCAGTGCAAGCTGCTTCAGACCGTTGTCGCCCTCCTCGTGACCGTAGTCATCGTTGATCATCTTCAGACCATCCATATCAATGAACATCAGCATGACTTCCTTGTTCAGGCGGCGGCACTCGTTGAACAGCGGCGCGGTGTATTTGTTGAAGCCGTTGCGGTTGTGGATCTTGCACAGCGGATCCATCACATAGAGCTGGTCCAGCTCATGCATCGCGCGGTCAAGGTATTCCTTTTTGCGAATACTTTCCAGAGAATTGGCAATGTTCATCACCCACGAATGCAGCAGAGGATTTTCCATGTCAAACTGGTCGTGGCAGATCACGCAGTAGCCAAAGCATCTGTCGCGGAAATGCAGCGGCAGCATGTAGTACATCATGTGCTCCTCAAATTCATACTCCGCCTCCGGCAGCATGTCCTTGGAACGGAACGCAGGGAACGAGGTAAACCTGCCGTCCACATAGGCAAGCGGCACAAGCATCTGCTCAGTGTAGCCCTCAGTTACGCAGGTGTCCACGAGCCGCATTTTCTGACCGCCCGCATCACGCTTTTCGCTGATCTCGTTCCAGTTGTCGTTCAGGCAGAGATAGAAGCGGCGGCAGCCGAGCTTGACGATAAAGGTCTTGAGGATCTCCAGATTCTGGGCGAATTCCTCCCCCTCTGCCAGATTGCAGGACATGCGGTTGACTGCGGGGATGTTCACCTGATAGTAATTCAGGATGCGGTAATTGGATTTGCGGAAGATGCGGTTGTTTTCGATCGCCTCCGCACTGCCGCGCTCCTGCTCGCAGCCGCAGCTTGCACGGAATACGCTTTTGGTTTCCAGCGTCATGCTGCGCGGAATGCCCTTTGTCACCTGCAAAAGCTGCTCACAGCCCAGATATCCCGAACGGTACAGCGGACGCTCCACCGAGGAAATGGCAGGATCATAATTGCGTGCGGCATAGATATTGTCAAAGCCCGTCACGATCACATCCTCCGGCACACGGATGCCGCATTCCTCCAGCTTTAGGACGGTCGCAAGTGCCATTGCGTCATTGGCACAGATGATGGCATCGGGCAGTCCGTTCTCAGAATTGAGGAAGTATTCTGCCCCCTCCCTGCCGTCACAGCTCCGGAAGCTGCCGTAATAGATCATGTCCTCCGTCACCGGAATGCCGTTTTCTTCCATCACTTCGCAAAATGCCTGTAAGCGGAGCTTACTTTCCGGATTGGTTTTCGGACCGGAGATATAGCCGATCCTGCGGCACTGGTGATGCTCCGCAACATGGCGCACAATGTCCTGCATTGCCTTGAAATTGTCAATGCCCACATGGTAAAAACGCGTATCCAGATCATTGTCGATGCTCACCACGGGAATGTCATACTGCTTGACCGCCTCCACAATGGCATCGGTGATGCTGCTTTCGGGAATGGTGTTGGTCAGCAGTACCACACCGTCAAAGTGCTCATAATTGCAGAGATTGTAGATGTTGTATTCGCCCGCATCATGTCTTGCGTTGCGCAGAATGCCGCCGAATGCGGCGAAATGCACGACATTGACACCATGCTTTCTGGCACAGTCATGCACACCCTTCAGGATCGTGCTCTGATATTCTTCATCAATTCCGGAAACAATGACTGCGATTTTCTTCATCATATTCCGAATCCCCCTTTTGTACCGTGTGATCGGGGACTGCTCCGCCACACTTTTTTATTAATTTTATTATACTGCAAAAGATTTAAAAATGCAATAGTTTTTTCACAATTTTTGTGGAAAATATTTTCATGTATTTTCGCCATAATTCCCGATCACAGCCCCCGGATAATAGTACAGCAGGATCTCGCGGTAGGTCTTTCCTGCCTGCGCCATTGCATTCGCGCCGTACTGACTCATGCCCACATGATGCCCGTAGCCCTTGGTCGTGAAGGTGAACCCCTCCTCGGTGTACGCCACTGAAAAGGCGGCAGAACGAAGCCCGAACAGACTGCGCACCTCCTGTCCGGTGAAGATGGAGCTGCCGGCGTGGAGCCGCAGTACCGTGCCGGAATCGGAAACCTCTGCGACAGAGAGCCATTTTTCCGGCTCACTGCCGAGCATCAGCCCGTCACGCGCTTCCTTCAGCCTTGTGCCCACCTCCTGTGCGGAAAAAACAACGGTCTGTTCATAAAGCGGCGCATCCAGATCGGACTGGCTGTCCACGGGCACGAGATAGGGGACATCCGTGCCCCAGACATGCGCCGCGCTTTCCGTTCTGCCGCCGGACATGGCATGGAATGCGGCAATGATGGGTTCATCCTCATACAGGAGGATTTCCCCAAGCACGGCATCCACGGCATCCGCGATCTTTCCGTAGTATTCTTCGTAATTCTCACCGAATGCCTCGCGGATCTCTTCATCCGTGAAGAACGCCTGATAGCGGCTGCTGTCATTCGAAAAATGCGCCCCCTTCAGGCTTTCGTCCGTTCCTGCCAGCATTGTGAGGCGGTAAGCGTAGGTGTGGGCGGCAACCGCCTGTGCTTTCAGGGCTTCCGGCTCAAAGGATGCCGGCATTTCTGCGCAGACCGCACCGACGACATACTCCCGCACAGGCACTTCCATTACCTCTCCGCTTGCCGTATCCAGCACAAGATAGGGCGGTTCGGCGGTCTGTACAGGTGCACCGCTCTCGGTGGTTTCCATCGTAAATTCGACAAATTCCGGAAGCTGCGCATTCTGCACAGGCTCCTGCGCCGTGCCGCGTGCCGCCATTGCAGGGATGACGGGAAGGGCTGTGAGCAGGACGGCACAGATCAGGTGTATCAGCAGACGTTTTTTCATAGGCTTGCTCCTTTGTATCCGGTATGCGGGGATTTGGGAACTCTCCCTGAATTGCTTGACTTCACTGCAAAAAGATGCTATAATAATAGGTAAAAGAATTGCAGTCCAACAGGAGGTATTGTATATGTGCAAATTCCTTTCCAATGATGATATGACAAGTTTATGCGAGGAGCTGAAAAATAATTCCGTGATCGACCAGGCACTCTACCAGAAGTTCCATGTCAAGCGCGGTCTGCGCCGCAGTGACGGCACGGGCGTTCTGGCAGGTATTACCAATATCTGCAACGTGCACGGTTATGTGGTGAATGAAAATGAGATGGAACCCATCCCCGGCGAGCTGATCTACCGCGGCTACAATATTTATGATCTTGTTGGCAATGCGGAAAAGGAAAACCGCTACGGTTACGAGGAAACTGTGTACCTGCTGCTGTTCGGCAAGCTGCCGACCACACAGGAGCTGGAGGCGTTCAATCACTATCTGTCCATGCACCGCCAGCTGCCCAGCGGCTTTGTGGTGGATATGCTGATGAAAGCACCGTCCAGAAATATCATGAACAAGCTCGCACGCTCCATCCTTTCCCTGTATTCCTACTATGATGAGAGCTGTGAGGATACATCCATTGACAACGAAATGAAAACTGCCATCAACCTGATCGCCAAGCTGCCCATCATTATGGTCAATGCGTATCAGGTCAAGCGCAAGCATTTTGATAATCAGACGCTGTTCATACATCCCCTGCGTCCGGAGGAGAGCACTGCGGAGACCATTCTCTCCATGCTCCGCCCCGACCGCCAGTATACCAAGGAGGAGGCACAGCTGCTCGACTGCCTGCTGATGCTCCATGCAGAGCACGGCGGTGGCAACAACTCCACATTCACCTGCCGCGTTCTGACTTCTTCCGGCACGGATGCCTATTCTGCGTATTCTTCCGCAGTCTGCTCCCTGAAAGGCCCGAAGCACGGCGGCGCAAATATCAAGGTTTCTGCCATGCTTGAAGATGCCAAGGCAAGCATTCAGCACTGGGACAACGAGGGCGAGGTTGCCGATTATGTCCGCAAGGTACTGCGCCGCGAGGCATGTGACCGCAGCGGTCTGGTCTACGGCATGGGACACGCGGTCTATACCCTGTCCGATCCGCGTGCGGTGATCCTGAAGAAGAAGGCATTCAAGCTGGCAGCCGGCAAGGAGATCGAGGCAGAATTCCACCTGCTTGACACCATTGAGCGTCTGACTCCCATCCTCATGAAGGAGGAACGCGGCATTGAAAAGACGGTCTGCGCGAATGTGGATATGTATTCCGGTCTGGTTTACAGAATGCTGCAGATTCCGGATGATCTGTACACGCCCCTGTTTGCGGTTTCCCGTATGGCTGGCTGGTCTGCGCACCGTATGGAGGAGCTGATGACGGGCAAGCGCATCATCCGTCCGGCATACAAGGCACTGCCCAAGAAGCGTGCCTATGTGCCGATCGCAGAGCGCAAGTAAGATGAAGAAAAAAAGCCTGTACTGCCTGTTTTTGATCGTGCTTTCCTGTGTTCTGTCGGGCTGTTCGATCGGTGTCAACGTGGACAACATGCTCACACCGCCCAAGCTCAGCGGCGAACAGGAACAGATCTATCAGGCACTCAAGGACACGACCGGCTCTGCCATCAGCCTGAAATATCCGAAAAGCGGCAGTTATCTGTCCGCGTTCATCGTTCGGGATATTGACGGTGACGGTCTGGACGAGGCGATCGTATTTTATGAAAAGACCGGTGTGACCAATACCGGCATGGGACTGCGCATCAACGTGCTTGACAGCATTGACGGGGTGTGGAAATCCGTCTGCGACCGCAGTGCAGAGGGTTCGGAGATCGAAAAGGTCACCATCTCCAGACTTGGCGAGAATGCGCGAATGAATCTCATTGTCGGCTACAGCACGGCGAACCAGTCGGAAAAATTCGTATCCGTCTATTCCTACGAGGACGGATATCTGGATCTGACATTTCTGGAAAACTACGCACTGTTCGATGTCGGCATGACGCGCGAATCGGAAAACCCCGATCTTGTGCTGCTCAAGCCTGCCTCCACGGCGGATCAGCAGGCATCGGCGGCGGTGTACCAGCTTGATGCGGAGGGCAAATATCATGAGTACCAGTGTCCGTTCAAGGACAGCTACACGGATTACAGCCAGCTGATCTACGGCACGATGTCCGACGGCAGTATTGCACTGTATGTGGATGCGGCAACGGGCACGGCAACGGGTGCGGCAGGACTTCAGACGGAGATTTTGTCCTTTGACGGGGAACGGCTGGTGAATCTGCTGGAAAGTGTGGGCAGAAGCTCGAAGGATACCGTGCGCCGTGCAGGACTGTACAGCCGCGACATTGACGCGGACGGCTCGCCGGAAATTCCGGTACAGCGTGTATTCACGGGCTATGAGGAACGTGCGGAGGCAGAACAGATCCTGCGCACGGACTGGCTGATGATGAAGCGCGGACTGCTTTATGCCGAGCACAGCAGCTATTACAGTGCCGGAAACGGCTACATGTTCATGCTGCCGGACAAGTGGCAGGGCAAGGTGACGGTCGTCAATGACGCGGTATCGGGAGAACTTCAGCTCTGCCTGTACACGGGCGACTGGAGCGCAGAAATGCCCGTTCTCCTGCGAATTTACATTTCTGAGGACGAAGCGGACACCAACGAACACCTTGCCGCAGGCTTCCACCTGATGCACACTAAGGGCACGGCGGAATATCTGGTCAAGGCAGAGGACGTTGAGGGAATGGAAATTTCGGTGGCGGAATTGGTGATGTGCTTTAAATTCGTAAGTTAGGGGAATATTATGGAATTCCGAACAATAGTGAATAGAACCATACATGCTGTTGGGCAGGGTGGGTTTTACACAGAAAAAATAGAATTTGAGAATAATAAATATTTTTATATTGTTTATGATTGTGGTTGCCGTAATATAAAAAAAGGGGAAAGATGTAGCGAACGAATAGAAAAATGTATCGATGAGGTTTTCACGCGAGATGAGAAAATAGAGGCTGTGTTTTTTTCTCATTTTCATCAGGATCATATCAATGGTCTTGAGTATTTGATAAATAGATGTAATGTACAACGTGTTTATGTTCCAGTGCTTACGTTGGAAACAAAAACAATGATGTTGTTGGCTTTAGATGATGAACAAGAATCAATCCACAATTATATATTGAATCCTTCTGCAACAATTCACCAATTTGAAAAAGGTAGCGAAGTTGAAGTGATTGGCATAGAGGAAAATTCTCCTATGTTGCTTTATCTTACAGAGACCGGTATTACTATGAAAAAACCGACAACTGGAAGATATAGACAATATATTCCCTTTAATATCAATCAAAATAAATCTTTCAATGAAATAAAAAAACGTATTGAAGAAAAAGGATTGGAACTTCCATCTCCAGAACAATTGAGAGACTATTCAAGATTAGAAGAGATAAAAAGTATTTTCTCAACGTATTTTAAAAAAGGTGAAGATAAAAATTCCAATTCACTAACATTGCTCTCAATGTGTTCCATATCAACCCTTGAATGGTTAAGAGCTATTTGTGGATGCGAAATACAATTATTTAATTCGAAAGTTAATTGTCTCTATTTAGGTGATTATAATTTAAATAACGATGGAGTAGAGAAACTTCAAAGCTCTTATGGAGAGTATTGTGATTTCGTTCAAACAATACAAATTCCCCATCATGGCTCAAAGGATAATTTTAATGAATCGATTTTTGATGCTTTTCCGCAGTGCAGTTTTTTCTTCTGTTCTGCCGGAACAAAGAATACATATGGGCATCCCAATAATGACGTATTGCTGCAATGTATCCGTAACGGGAAAACTGTGCATTGGGTTTCGGAAAAAAAGGAATCCGAACTTGTACTTGATTTTAGATTATTAGAAGTGCGGGTAATTCCAGAGTAAAAGGAGGAATCAATCTATCATGAAGCGAATTTTAGTATGTGAGGACGAGGATGTCATCCGTGATTTCGTCGTCATCAACTTAAAGCGTGCCGGCTATGATGTCACCGATGTCAACTGCGGCGAAAGTGCGCTCCAGAAATTCGATGACGAAAACGGCAATTTCGACATTGTACTGCTCGATATCATGATGCCCGGCATTGACGGCTTCACCGTCTGCAAGCGTCTGCGTGAAAAAAGCTCGACCATCGGCATCATCATGCTCACGGCAAGAACACAGGAAATGGACAAGGTCAGCGGTCTGATGATCGGCGCGGATGATTACATCACCAAGCCCTTCTCCCCCTCCGAGCTGACCGCGCGTGTGGATGCCATCTACCGCCGTGTCTGCATGAGCTTCATCCACGATGAAAAGAGTCCGGTGATCGAATCCGGCCCTTTCACCCTGAATCTGAAAAGCCGCACCGTTTCCAAGAACGGTCAGCTGATCGACCTGACACAGGTCGAATACCAGATCCTCGAATATTTCATGAACAACAAGAATACCGCCCTCGACCGCGCAAGTATCCTCAACCATATCTGGGGCGAGAATTACTACGGGGACTACAAGATCGTGGATGTCAACATCCGCCGCATCCGTCTGAAGATCGAGGACGAGCCGTCCAATCCCCAGTACATCGTGACCATCTGGGGCTATGGCTACAAGTGGAATGATAAGGCATAAACCGGACGGCAAGCCCGACAAGGCACAGCGCAGGACCTCCGTCACCAAACGCTGGATCACCAACAACCTCGGTGTGGTCATCCTTATTATCATCGTGGTGGAGCTTGCATTTGTGTATGCGGTCCAGACGTTCTACTATTCCAGCGCACGCCAGTCACTGACCTCAGAGCTGACGAGTGTCGTGAACATCCTCAGCCGTTATGCGCAGGATTCCGACACCAATCTTTCCTCCGAAATGCGCAGCACGCTGGAAAGCTTTTCGGCAAAGGAAAAGATGGAGCTGATGGCAGTCAATGCCAAGGGGCGCGTAGTGCTGACCTCCTCCGGCTTCTCGCCGGCGGCGGACATGGCAATGCCGGACTATGACAATGTGATGGACGGCGGCGACGGCTATTGGGTAGGAACGGCAGAAAACGGCGAAAAAATCATGGCTCTCAGTGCCAATATCTCCGAGTTCAGCAATGAATACAGTGCCGTGCGCGTGGTCGTATCCCTGACGGCAGTGGATGATTCCGTTTCCGCAGTTACCCTCGCGGCGACCGGTGTCTGCATTGCGATCCTGCTGATGCTTGTCATCACGGGCATCTACTTCATGGGCACGATCGTGCGCCCGATCACACAGCTGAGCAATACCGCAGGAAAATTCGCAAAGGGCGACTTCAAGTTCCGCATCCGCTATGACAGCAATGACGAGATCGGTGATCTTGTCACTGCCATCAATCACATGGCGGACGAGCTTTCCAATGCGGAAGCGATGAAAAACGAGTTCATTTCCTCCGTGTCCCATGAGCTGCGCACACCGCTGACGGCGATCAAGGGCTGGGCAGAAACCATTTATATGGAGAAAGATCCCGACACCATCCGCAAGGGCATGAGTGTCATCATCAACGAAACGGAACGTCTTTCGGGCATGGTGGAGGAGCTTCTGGACTTCTCGCGTATGCAGAACGGTCACTTCACGCTCCAGCAGAGCACAATGGATATCCTCGCGGAGCTTGGTGACGCGGTGCTCATCTATCAGGACAGGGCGGCGCGTGAGGGGATCGCCATCTCCTACGACGAGCCGGAGATGCTGCCGTTTGTCTACGGCGACAAGAACCGCATCCGGCAGGTGTTCATCAACATCATTGACAATGCCATCAAATATTCCGATGCCGGCGGCAAGGTGGATATCCGCACCTTTGAAAAGGACGGCATGATCCATGTTGTGGTCAAGGACAACGGCTGCGGCATCAAGGAATCCGATCTTCCCAAGATCAAAACGAAATTCTACAAAGCAAACCACACCCGCCGCGGCTCCGGCATCGGGCTTGCGGTGGCGGATGAGATCATCACTGCCCACGGCGGCACACTGAAAATCGAAAGCAGGGAGGCAAGGGGCACGACCGTGACCATCACACTGCCTCCGGAGCAGCGCACGGAAAGGGAAGCATAATATGAGCGAAAAACAGCAGAATACAGCGGATTGCCCCGCACAGTGCCGCCGCAGCAAGATCGGCGGACAGGCATTGATCGAGGGCATTATGATGAAGGGCAAGTTCAAGGGTGCAATGGCGTGCCGCCTTCCCGACGGTACGATCGACCTTGAAACATGGGACATTCCCCAGAAAAGCCCGTGGTACAAGAAAACGCCCTTTGTCCGCGGTGTCTACAGCTTCATTGTCTCCATGAAGGACGGCTACGGCTGTATGATGAAATCGGCAGAAAAGCAGATGACGGAGGAAGAGATCGAGGAGGAGGAAACACCCTCGAAATTTGAAGCATGGCTGGAGGAAAAATGCGGCGAGAAGCTCTTTAACGGGATCATGGTTGCCGGCATGGTGCTCGGTATCGTGATGGCAGTGGCACTCTTTTTCTTCCTGCCCAAGTGGATCGTGGGACTCATCAAGCCCCTGACCACGAACCGCATCATCCAGTCCTTCGCCGAGGGCATCGTGAAGATCGTGGTCTTTGTGGCATATATGGCTCTGACGGGACTGATGAAGGACATCCGCCGCACCTATGAATACCACGGTGCGGAGCACAAGACGATCGCATGTCTGGAAGCAGGTCTGCCGCTGACGGTGGAAAATGTCAGAAAGCAGGTGCGCCTGCATCCGCGCTGCGGCACAAGCTTTATTTTCCTTGTGCTGTTCATCAACATTCTTGCCATGTGCCTGATCCCGTTCACCATTCCGTGGCAGAGATTTCTTTGCAGCATGTGCCTGCTGCCGCTGACGATGGGCGTATCCTTTGAAACCATCCAGTTTGCCGGCAGAAGTGACAGCGTTCTGGCAAAGATCCTCTCCTATCCCGGACTCCAGCTCCAGCGCATTACCACGAAAGAGCCGGATGACAAGCAGATCGAGGTCGCGATCGCAGCGATCACGCCCTGCATCCCCGAACGTGCGGAGGATGACCAGTGGTAAGCAGTCCCCGTGCACTGTACCGCAGCCTGACCGAGGAGCTGGAAGCCGCCGGCATTCCGGACGCGGCATTCGATGTGCGCTGCATGTTTGAGCAGGTCGGCGGCATACAGTTGGAACAGCTGCTGCACAGTCCTGCACTGACGCAGACACAGGAACAGCGGCTCTGCGAAATGACAGCACGCCGCAAATCGGGCGAACCTTTGCAGTACATCCTCGGGGAATGGGAATTCTACGGGATGCGGCTCTTTGTCGGGGAGGGTGTCCTGATCCCCCGACCGGATACGGAGGCACTTGCGGACATGGTGCTTGCCCATGCAAAAACGCTGACCGCACCGCGCATTGCCGACCTTTGCAGCGGCAGCGGATGCCTTGCGCTTGCACTGGAAGCCAATCTTCCACATGCGCAGGTGTATGCTGTGGAAAAAAGCGCGGACGCGCTCGGCTATCTGCAAAAGAACGCGGCATATCACAAGTCCCGTGTGCAGATTTTTCACGCGGACGTACTTTCCCCTGAAACTGCGCAGAAATTCCATGATCTGGATATCATTGTGAGCAATCCGCCCTATCTGACCGCGCAGGAGATGCGCGAGCTTCAGACCGAGGTGCGACGCGAGCCGGAAATGGCACTGTACGGCGTGACGGAGGACGGACTGCATTTCTATCGGGAGATCACAAGGCTGTGGAAGTCCTGCCTGAAGGCGGGCGGAATGCTTGCCTATGAGGTCGGTGACGGTCAGGCGGAGCAGGTCGCGGCGATCCTGCGTGAACATGGCTTTGCGGATGTGCGCATCCTTTGTGATCTTGCAAAAAATCCGCGCGTGGTGCAAGGTTTTTTACAGAATGACCATTTTTGAATAACTGATATGGTATGATACAGATACAGGGGGAGAACGGAATCCCCATTGGCTGGCAATCATAAAGATTCGGAGGTAAGGAAATATGGCAGCAAAGGCAAAGGCAGATGTAAAGAAGAAGAAATCCGCGGTATATCAGGCACCGGCGACCTCGGAGGAGAAGAAGAAGGCACTGGGACATGCCATGTCGATGATCGAAAAGACCTACGGTGCGGGTGCGATCATGCGTCTGGGACAGCAGCAGAAGATCGACATTGAGGCGATCCCGACCGGCTCGATGACGCTTGACCTTGCGCTGGGCGTGGGCGGTGTACCGCGCGGCAGAATCGTGGAGCTGTACGGTCCGGAAAGCTCCGGTAAGACGACCGTGGCACTGCACATCATTGCAGAGGCACAGAAGCGCGGCGGTGAAGCGGCGTTCATTGACGTAGAGCACGCGCTTGATCCGAAATATGCAAAGGCACTGGGAGTCAACATTGACAATCTGCTGGTGGCACAGCCTGACAGCGGTGAGCAGGCACTGGAGATCGCGGAGGCACTGATCCGTTCCGGCGCGATCGACGTTCTGGTCGTGGACTCCGTAGCAGCGATGACGACAAAGGCAGAAATTGACGGAGAAATGGGCGATAATCATGTTGGACAGCTTGCAAGACTGATGTCGCAGGCGATGAGAAAGCTCACCTCCGTAGTATCAAAGACGGGCTGTGTGGCGATCTTCATCAACCAGATCCGTGAAAAGATCGGTGTGATGTACGGCAACCCTGAAACGACACCGGGCGGACGCGCATTGAAGTTCTACGCTTCCGTGCGCATGGATGTGCGCAAGGGCGAGGTCATCAAGGACAACGGAATGCCCATCGGCAACCGCATGAAGGTCAAGGTAGTCAAGAACAAGGTCGCGCCGCCGTTCCGCGAGTGCGAGTTTGACAACATCTACGGCAAGGGTATTTCCCGTGACGGCGAGGTGCTGGATCTTGCCATTGAGCTGGATATTATCAAAAAGAGCGGTTCATGGTTCAGCTACAACGGGCAGAAGCTCGGTCAGGGCCGTGACAACGTGAAGCAGCAGCTCATGGAGAACGAGGAATTCCGCAACGAAGTGGAGGCAAAGATCCTCGAACACATCGACCAGCTTGACCTGACAGCGGCAGAAACGGACGAGGAACAGGGTGCGGAGGATGCAAAGGAAGCACTTGAAGCGACCGCACCTGCTCCTGCACCGGCAATGTCTGCGGCAAGCGAGGACATTGCGGCGGACGACGACTTCGAGGAATTCGATCCCACCGAATAGCGGCGCGGCAACCGCGCTGTTGAGCGCGTTTGGGGGCGAACTTGTGAGGGGAAGTCGCTGTTTCGCGGGCAAGGTTTTGCAGCCGCGAAAAATGTGGTACAAAGCCGTGTATGGCTGATTGAGGAGGGTTTTTATGAGTACAAAAGAAATGCTTTTGAACATCATCAATGAAATGCCGGAAGAAGAATTACAGGCGTTGCTGGTCATTCTTGGCGGCTGTCAACGCAGAACGACACGCCCCTCTGAAGTAAGCGGAATGCTTTCCAAGTATGCAGATCCTTCTTTGATCGAGCAGGAGGAGGGGACATGGGAAAGGACGGTAACGGAGCAGTATGAAAATTCTTGACGCAAATATGATTCTTCGTTTTCTTTTGCGTGATAATGAAGAAATGGCAGATACTGTCTGTGAAATTCTTAGTACCGGCAGAGTCATGGTAACAACTGAGGTCATTGCAGAATCTGTATATGTCCTTGAAAAGGTCTACAAGATCGAGCGCAGGGAAATACAGAATGCACTTTGCAGTTTTTTACAGATCGAGAATGTGACATCACCGGAGCGGCGTGCCCTGATGCGGGGATTGCAGTTTTATGCAGAACATAAGCTGGATTTTGTAGATTGTCTGCTTTGTGGATATCGCATGGAGCATGGTTATGAAATCTGTACATTTGACAAGAAACTGAACCGTCTGCTTGGTCAGCTCGAAGAATCAGCACCGGAATCCTGAATCAACGGAGTTCGGGGAGCATTCCCCGAACTTTCCCTTGAACCGGAGAATACATCGTTATGAAGATCATCGAAATCAAAAAACAAAAAACCTACTACGCCGTCCATACCACGGACGGCGACTTTGAGTTGGATGGGGAACTGCTGCGGCGGTATCATCTGACCGAGGGCATGGAGTTTGACGCGGACACGATGGAGGAGCTGCACACGAAATCCCGTTTCCGCCGCGCCTATCGCCGTGCCTGCTATCTGCTCGATGCGCGGGACTATTCCTACAGCATGATGTACCAGAAGCTCATGCTCACCTATCAGGATCGGGAGCTATGCAGAGCTGTCATGGAACAGCTCGTGCAGTGCGGCAGCATCAACGATCGCCGGTATGCGGCAAGGCTTGCGGAATATCTGGTGGAAACCAAGCGGTACGGCATTTTCCGCGCACGGCAGGAAATGCTGCACAAGGGACTGGACAAGCAGCTGATCGAGGAGTGCCTTGCGCCGTTTGAGGAAACTGCCGAGGAGAATATTCCGGCGGTGCTTGAAAAGAAATACAGCAGATACCTGACCGATCCGAAGGACTGGAAAGCGCGTGAAAAGGTCGTTGCCGGCATGGCACGGCTGGGCTACAATTACCGCGCAGTCAAGGATGCGATCGAGGAATATTTTGCGGAACTGGAGGAGGAATAAACCATGTCCATCAAAGTCGGAATGGTATCATTGGGATGCAGTAAAAATCTGGTAGATTCGGAGCGTATGCTCCACAAGCTCCGTGCACACGGCTATGAGCTGGTGACGGAATTCGGGCTGGCGGACGTTGCCGTGGTCAATACCTGCGGCTTCATCCAGTCGGCGAAGGAAGAAACGATCGAAACCGTGCTGGAGATCGCGAAGCTCAAAGCCGAGGGCACGGTGAAAAAGCTCATTCTCACGGGCTGCCTGACACAGCGTTACCAGCAGGAATGCGCCGAGGAATTCCCCGAAGCGGATGCTGTGATCGGCATCGGCGACAACAAGGACATCGTGGATATCCTCGACCGCGTGCTGAAAAACGAGCGCGTGGTGCAGTTTGCTCCGAAGCGTGACGCGGAGCTTTCCGGCGGACGCATCATCTCCACGCTGCCCTTTTTCTCCTATCTGAAAATTTCCGAGGGCTGCAGCAATTGCTGTACCTACTGCGCGATCCCCATGATCCGCGGAGGCTTCCGCAGTGCGCCGATGGAGGAGCTTCTTGCCGAGGCAAAGTGGCTTGCGGATGCCGGCGTGACGGAGCTGAATGTCATCGCGCAGGATACCACGCGCTACGGTGAGGATCTCTACGGCGAAAATCGCCTGCCGCAGCTTCTGACGGAGCTGTGCAAAATCAACGGTCTGCGCTGGATCCGCGTGCTGTACTGCTATCCGGAGCGCATCTCCGACGAGCTGATTGATGTAATGGCGCGTGAGGAAAAGATCGTGAAATACATCGACATGCCCATCCAGCACTGCAATGATGACATTCTCAAACGCATGAACCGCCGAAGCACAAAGCAGCAGATCGTGGATGTGATTGCGAAAATGCGTGCAAAAATGCCCGATCTCGTCATCCGCACCACGCTCATCACCGGATTCCCCGGCGAGAGCGAGGAACAGTTCAATGAGCTTGCGGAATTTGTGCGGGAAATGCAGTTCGACCGCCTCGGCTGCTTTGCCTACTCGCAGGAGGACGGCACAAAGGCGGCGGAATTCCCCGATCAGGTGGACGAGGATGTCCGTGCGCACCGTGCGGATATCATCATGGAACAGCAGGCACAGATCAGCCTGCAATACAACGAAAAACAGCTTGATACCGTGAAAACTGCGGTGGTGGAGGGCTTTGACAAATGGGCAGAATGCTATTTCGGCAGAACCGCGCAGGACGCGCCGGACATTGACGGCAAGGTCTTCTTCTCCTCCGAACAGCCGCTGAACATCGGTGATTTTGTAAAGATCCGCATTACGGATGTACTCGATTATGACCTGCTTGGGGAGGTGTGCGAATGAATCTGCCAAACAAACTGACGCTTCTGCGCATTCTGCTTGTGCCGGTGTATCTGGTCTTTATGTATCTGCCCGCGATCCCGTACCGCTACACGCTCGCGCTCGCGGTATTCATCCTTGCAAGCATTACGGACGCGCTTGATGGGCACATTGCGCGAAAGCACAACTTGATTACCACATTCGGCAAGTTCGCCGATCCCCTCGCGGAC
>CALGTT010000126.1 GCA_937901485.1 uncultured Ruminococcus sp. | reverse complement strand
GAGCTTTGCGGAAAAGCGCACTTCGCCGCCAAGCTCTATGATCTTTGCACGGAGATTCCGCACCGTTCCGGTGAGCATGTCCGTGCCGATATGGGGCTTTGCCTGCCAGAGGATCTCTTCGGGTGCGCCGCATTCCACAAAGGTTTCCAGCACGAAGCGGATACGCGGATCTTTGATGCCCGTGTGGAGCTTGCCGTCGGAAAATGTGCCTGCACCGCCCTCTCCGAACTGGATGTTGCATTCCGTGTCAAGGATGCCGTTTTCACGGAATTTCCGCACTTTTTCCACGCGCTCCTCCACGGCAAGTCCGCGTTCGAGGACGATGGGGCGCAGTCCGGCTTTCGCGAGGATGTAGGCGGCAAACATGCCGGCAGGCCCGAAGCCGACCACGACCGGACGCACCGGATGGGTGCACTTGTCCACCATATAGGGCGTTTCAGTAACGGGGAGCACATCATTGTCCTTTGCAAAGATCCGGAGGAGTTTTTTCTCCTGCGGCGTTTCCAGATCGAGCGAAAAGAGGAAGGACACCGCGCCGCGTTTGCGTGCATCGACGGAACGGCGGCGGATCTTCAAGGACTTGATGGCATCCGCGGAAATGCGCAGTTTTTTTGCTGCCGCATGGTGCAGAGCCTTGTCGGTATAGTCAAGGGGCATTCGGATGTTTTGTAGACGGATCATGGGTTCTTCCTTTCAAATCTTTCCAAATAAGCAAGCAGATTCTGCATCGTGCTGAGAACAGAATGCTCAGTTTCAGTGGTCAGATGGTCTGACACTGCATTCTGAATGATGGTTGAATTTTTTGAATCTGCAAGGTCTTTGCAAAAATTGCAGACCTTACACCGCACAATATAGTCCGGCTCATCGAGCAGGGACAGAAGATTTTGCAGTGCATCGGATTCGCCGAATCTGCAAAGAGCATAGAAGCACTCGGCACAGCAATCGGAAAATTCCGCATCATTCAGCAGTTGATGGACAAAAGCAATTTGTGTGCTGTATTCATCATGCAGTGCCGCCGTCACATCCGCCCACGAGAGGATCGCATACGAAACCGCAAGATCATCATCCTCCGGATAGATGCTGTGTGAAAGCAGCAACTCTGTTTCCCGACTCGGAAAGAGGGCGAGAGAATCGTAGGCTTCCGTACGGACAAAGGCATCCGGATCATTGGCGAGATGCAGGAGCAGGCGGTGTGCCTCCTCCCCCTCCCCATTTACCAGCACCGCAGCACAGCGGCTTCTCACAAATGGGTCGGGATCTCTGGAAAGTGCGAAGATATGAGAAAAATCCTCCGCAGTCAGTTCCCTGCATTCCATTGCATCAAGGAGGTCAATTTTTTCAGTGTCCGTCATTCTGCCGCATCCTTTCCGCAACATGCTTCGCCGCCCGCACGCCGCTTGCCCATGCCCAGTGGAGGTGGTAGCCTCCGCAAAGGCTGTGCACGTCGGCAGCTTCTCCGATAATGTAGAGATTCGGGTGCTGCTTCACCTGCAAATGCGCATCCAGTGCACTCCCCTTCACGCCGCCGGCGGTCGCCTGTGCCTGTTTCCAGTCGGCAAGTCCGGTGACGGGGAATTGCAGGTCATGAATTTTTTTCGCAATATTGGCGATATTCCGCCCATCAAGATGTTCACAGGGGGAATTGGCACGGATGCCGCATTCCTTCAGGATGAGCCTTGCAAGGGGCTTTTGCACGATGCCGGAGAGCATGGTTTCGCTGTCCGTGCCATAGCGCACCGCCAGAAATGCGTAGAGCATGGCGGCGGTTTCTCCCTCGCTCCGGTTCGGGCAGAGGTTCAGGGAGATGCGGAAATCACCGCACCGCGCCGTATCCACAAGCCCTGCCAGATCGAACAGGCAGATGCCGGAAAGGGCGGTTTCCGTGAACTGCACCTCGCCAGATGCGCGGCGCACAGGATGATTCCGGTCAAGAAGCGTGACTTCTGCCCTGGCACGCAGTCCTTTGAGGGGGCGCAGGCGTGCGGCATCCGAGCGGATGGGACAGAGCACGGGCTTTGGAGGGGCAAGCGGAATGCCGAGCTTTTGCAGAAGCTCCCACGCACTGCCGTCCGTGCCGAGCTGTGGGGCGGCATGACCGCCTGCCGCAAAGATCACTGCATCCGCGGTGTATTCCGCCGTTTCAGTCCGGACAAGCCAGCTCTTTTTCAGAGGCTTCAGCTCTGCCGCGCGTGCATCACAGATCTCCTGCACGCCGCACCTTGCGCAGGCATCGCGCAGGGCATCGAGCACGGCAGTCGCGGTCATGCTGTAGGGGTAGACTCTCCCCTGCTCATCCGTGCGGCAGAGAATGCCGAGGGATTCAAAAAAGCTTGCAGAATCGCCAAATTCTGCAAGGATATCGGCAGCGTGCACAGAGCCGGAATAGTCCTCTGCCGAAATCGGCGTGTGACTGAGGTTGCACCTGCCGTTGCCGGTTGCAAGTATTTTTTTGCCGACGCGCGGCAGACGTTCAAGCACGGCGACCTGATCCAACCCATAGGATGCCGCCGTCACCGCCGCCGCCAGTCCCGAAGCACCGCCGCCGATGATGATGAGCTGATAATGCATAGTGTTTCCTCCCAAAACGAACTGTTATGCAGGGGGACGCTGTCCCTCTGCACCCCCTGCCAAAGGGATGTGATCCCTTTGGAATCCCGATCGTTTTCCAATTGCCCCTGCGGGGACAAAGGGAAAACATTAGAATTGCAAGAACCACATTCTTTTGCAGGAATGCATGGAACAGCATTCCTGCATCATAGTTTGTACCGGAAGAAATACTATCTGTTTTCCAGCATCAGCACGGCTGTGATCTCCGGTCCGATGTTCATGGAAACGGCTGCGCCGATCTTGACGATCTCTTCCGGCGGATAACCAATACGGTCGGTCAGCTCCTGCGCAAGTTCTTCGGGCAGATCGCTGTTTGCGCCGCGCAGAACGAGATAGGGCGCATCCTTGATCATGCCCTCTGCCTTTTCGATCAGGGCGGGGACGATCTTCTTTTCACCGCGCACCTTTTCGATCACAACGTTCTCACCATCAGCAAAACGGATCACGGGCTTCAAGCCCAGCAGGTCGCCTGCAAAGGCAGCAGCTGCAGAAATTCTTCCCGATTTCTTGGCGTATTTCAGCGTGGACGGAATGACATACACGACTGCTTTGCTGAACCAGTCCTCCAGATAGCGTACGATCTCTTCAGCGCAGATACCCCTTGCTGCCATCCTTGCCGCCTGCTGTACGGAATAACCGTACACGGCTGTGTAGCACTTGGAGTCAATGATATGAATGCGCATCTGTTCCTGCGCCATCGGATAATTCTCGTAAATGGCATTTCTTGCCATGATCGCGTTCTGGTGGGTGGCAGAGCCTTTGGAATTGATGGTGACACAGATGACATCGGTATAGCCGGCATCAAGATATTCCTTGAACTTCTCCTCATAGGTGAAGGCAGTGATCTGGGATGTGGTCGGCAGTTCATCGGTCTGCACGAGCAGCTCATAGAATTCATCCGTGGACAGGTCACGCTGTTCCGCGTAAGAGCCGCCGTTGATGCTCAGCATAATGCTCAGCACATCAATGCCCAGCTCCTCAGCAGCGGGCAGCGGTATATCACTGGTAGAGTCGGTGATCAGTTTGATCTTTTCCATAATTTTCTCCTTTTTCGGGATCATTCCCATTCGTATTTTGTCAGGTTACCTCGCGCTTCCAGTTCCGGATAGTCCCACTGCCGCAGGACTTCATAGGCGGCAATGGCGGCGGAATTGGACAGGTTCAGGCTCCGAAGTGTCGGGCGCATGGGGATGCGCACACAGGTCTCCGGATGGGCAAACAGCAGCTCCTCCGGCAGTCCTGCATCCTCCCTGCCGAACATCAGGTAGATCTCCTCGTTCACATCATACTGCACATCACTGTGACGTTTCTGCGCTTTTGTGGTGAAAAAATAAATCGTATCCTGTTCATGCGCCTGCATGAAGCTGTCAAGGCTTTCATATTCGGTGATGTCGAGCTTGTCCCAGTAGTCAAGTCCGGCGCGTTTGAGCTGTTTGTCGGTGATCGTGAAGCCAAACGGATGGATCAGATGCAGTCTTGCGCCGGTGACGGCACAGGTGCGGGAAATATTGCCGGTATTCTGTGGGATCTGCGGCTCGCAGAGGACGATGTTCAGTGGCATGGGGAACTCCTTTTTTGCGGATCATTCAGTATTTTCCATTCATGTTTTGTTCGCTTCTTCATATACTACCTCTGAAAAGGAGGGATTGCAAATGAAGATGAGCACATTGATCAAGGGTATGGCAGTCGGCGCAGCTGCCGGAACTGCCTGCTATCTGCTGTCGAAATCCTCGGACAGACAGAAGCACCGCATGAAGCGTCACGCAGAACAGGCACTTCATGCTGCCGGCTGTGTTGTGGATGATATTACTTCGATGATGAAGTGAACTTTGCAGGGCGGATGCCCTGCTTTACTTATTGACGCAGTTTTTGCGATATGCCAAATAGCTTTCGAGGATGATCACGGCAGCAACAGCATCCACGACCGCCTTACGCTTTTTGCCTCTGGTGTTGGTGGTGTTGAGGTAGTTGTGGGCAGAAACAGTGGTGCTGCGTTCATCCCACATCACGGTTTCCAGTCCTGTTTTCTCCTCCAGAAGCTTTGCAAAATTCATGCATTTTTCGGCACGCTCGCCGATGGTGTTATTCATATTTTTGGGATAGCCCACGACGATCAGCTCCGCGCCCTGTTCCTTTGCCTTTGCAGCAACGGCATCGGCACAGCGTTCAAAATGACGCTCCTGCACAACGCACACAGGGGATGCGAGAAATTCCGATTTGTCACAGATGGCAAGCCCTGTACGGGCATCTCCGAAGTCTACGGATAGAATTTTCATAGTATAACCTTTCATTTACAGCAGCACTTCCGCGACCTTTGCGCCTGTGGCGCATTGGGAGCAAATCGCCAGCGCAGGCTCTGCGCCGCCGAAATCTGCGGATAGGATTTTCATAGCGTTCCTCTTT
>CALGTT010000125.1 GCA_937901485.1 uncultured Ruminococcus sp. | reverse complement strand
CGAATTTATCGCCCTCATCCTTAATATCCGTGCGGCAATGCGTCACATTGCCAAAGCCTTTAAAAAACTCGTTTTCAAACTCACGGAACGGGTTCCAGAGTTCATTTCTCTCAAATGGTACAAGTCCAAACATGGTAAAACCTCCTGATGATTGATAAAATTAGTTTTTCCCGATTTTGAGAAATCATACACTATCACCTGCACCGATTTTGACAAACTTCAATCACCCCACAAGCCAGCTTCTCTCCTGCATTTCCTGACGGCTGTGTAGTGAAGTCATCAGGACTTCCATGAATGATCACGGTTTTCCCGATCGCCTCTGACAACGAGAATCTATCCGTTAGAAATACAGAAAACGCATCCCCGTGATTGCCGAACAATGGTGGAAGATCGCCTGCATGGAATGGATGCTCACAATTCGCAGGATTATAATGTGCCATCGCTCCTGAAAACGGATCGTGCAGATCACTCTCGCACTGACTGCCGTCATGAATATGGAAACCGAACACAGGATGCCGACAAGCTCCATGAGAATGCGGCAGCCCACTGATCTCTGCAGCGATCATCACACCATTCCTCGTCTGGTAGAACCGCACGGTTCCATGAATGTTCGGATATGCAACACTGCCTTTCAGCTCTGCCGATGCATGGGGCGACTGCATCAGCATGGCAGCATAATTTCGGATATTTCTGTCCATTATATCACCTCTGATTTATGATATGCCTGCTGCTGTAGGTGCGTGAAAAAGGCTGCGGAAACCGCAGCCCTCTCTTCTATTCAGCAGTATATTCATTCACCGGCGGCAGACACACATGCCCCCTGCACACATAGTAGGTTGTCCTGCCATTCAGAAGATGATACATCTCACTTTCCTGCACCACCGAAACATTCGCAAGAAACGGTCGTTTCATGTGAATTTCCGATAAATCTTTGATTTCATCCATAATAATTTTAATATGCTCAGGAGGATTTTCATACAAAAGTTTTGCCAACAGAAACAGGCTGTGTCCTGCCGGATACTCCGCCGCCTGTACCGACAGAAAAGCGATCTGTTTTTCCGCAAGCTCTCTGTACTTTTCCTCCTCCGTAAGTTGATATAGACGCACAAAATTGTATGCCATTACGGAATTTCCGCTTGGAATTGCCCCGTCGTAGGTTTCCTTCGGGTTCATGAACAGCTCGGAATTATCAGCTTCACAAAGAAAGAAGCCGCCGTTTTCATCTGCAAAACGTTTCACCGCTTCATCGCAAAACCTCTCTGCTTTAGTCAGATAGCTGCTGTCAAGTGTAGAATTGTACAGCTCCAGAAGTGCAGAAACATAGTACGCATAATCATCCAGGAACGCCTGTTCAGAGCGTTTCTTGTCACGGTAGCTTGTGTAGAGTCGCAAGCCTTCACACAAATTCTGCTCCAGAAATGCCTGTGCATTCTCCGCCGCTTTCAGGTACTGTTCCTCATGCGAAATGCGATACAGCATCGCCATCGCCGCAATCATCATGGCATTCCACGACAGAAGGATCTTGTCATCCAGATGCAGACTTGTACGCTGCTTGCGGTAGTCATAGAGCTTCTGCTTTTCCTCAGAAAAGTCCAATTCACTGTCTTTACTTTTCAGCAGATTTGGTATATTCACCCCCTCAAAATTACCGCCTGCGGTAATGTCAAAAACCTCCGCAAACCGCTGTCCCCCATCGCCCAGCACTTCCAGAATTTCATCCAGTGAAAAGGTATAGAATTTCCCCTCTACGCCCTCGCTGTCAGCATCCTGCGCACTGTAAAATCCATCGTCCGGAGAGGTCATTTCACGCAGCACATAGTCGGCTGTTTCCTTCGCAGTATCGAGATAAACCGGATTCCCCGTCATGCTGTAAGCCGCAGAATACGCCATGATCAGCAGGGCATTGTCATAGAGCATTTTCTCGAAGTGGGGTGCAAGGAAATGCTTGTCCGTGGAGTACCTTGAAAAGCCGCCGCCGATATGGTCGAAGATGCCGCCTTTGCGCATTTGCAGAAGCGTTTTCTCCGCCATCTGCATGGCATCGGAATCCGGATTCTGACTTGCATACAGCATCAGAAAGAGCAGGTTGTGCGGTGTGGGGAATTTGGGTGCACGTCCGAAGCCGCCGTGCGTTCTGTCAAAACTCCGGCTGAAATGCAGTACCGCATCTTCCACCAGTCCCCCCAGCCCGCCGCCTGATCCCGGAACGGAATCACGCAGATCAGCTTAA
>CALGTT010000124.1 GCA_937901485.1 uncultured Ruminococcus sp. | reverse complement strand
CAATGAGCATCCAGACGATGAAGGTGACCACGGCGATGGAGATGACCGCAGGCACGAACACGCCGGACACCCGGTCAGCTACCTTGGCGATGGGGGCTTTCGTTGCGGCGGCATCGCTGACGGAAACGGCATCCTCCAGCGTCACGCTTCGGCTTTTTGGTATTTTACCCATAAAAACCGCAGAAATTCAGCAAACCGAGGAAATCATGCTCGTCCCCGGCGGACAGGCGTTCGGCATCCGGATGCTGATGGACGGCATCATGGCAGTGGGCTTCGGAGAGGTGCGCACAGAGGACGGCATCCGCTGTCCGGCAGCGGAGGCAGGTGTGCATGAGGGCGACATCATTCAGGAAGTGAACCGCAGTGCCGTCACCTCTGCGGAGGATCTGCGCACGGCGGCATCGGCAGGAAAGCCCATGCTGCTGACGATCCTGCGCGGCGAAGAAACGCTGGAGCTGACGCTCACGCCTGCCTATTCCGCAGCGCAGGAATGCTGGCTGACGGGGCTGTGGGTGCGTGACAGCACCGCGGGCATCGGCACGCTGACGTACTATGAGCCGTCCACCGGCTGTTTCGGAGGGCTTGGACATCCGATCTGCGATCCTGACACGGGGGAGCTGATCCCGCTTGCCAGCGGCGAGGCGGACGCTGTTACCATCAAGGGGGCTGTGCGCGGTCAGGCAGGCGTGCCGGGACAGCTGCAAGGGTATTTTTCAGCAGAAAAGCCCATCGGGACACTGCGCTGCAATGACCGCTGCGGACTGTTCGGCGTGCTCTATGACGCGCCGGCACAGCTCCCAGCCATTCCCATGGCACTCAAGCAGGAGGTCACACTGGGCGAGGCAGTCATCCTCAGTACGGTCAGGGGCGACACACCGGAGATGTTCACGGTGGAGATCATGGATATCGACTACCATTCCGACACGCAGAACATGGTCATTGAAGTGACGGACGAGGAGCTGCTGACTGCCACCGGCGGCATCGTACAGGGCATGAGCGGCAGTCCCATCCTGCAAAACGGCAGGCTCATCGGCGCGGTCACGCATGTTTTTGTGAGCGATCCCACGCAGGGCTACGGCATTTTTGCGGAAACCATGTACGAGGTCAGCAGGAGCACAGCGGAAGAATGACGAAAAAAGGGGCTGCATGATGCAGCCCCAAATGTGTGCCAATTGGTTATCTATTGTCGTCGCTGAAACCGCTTTCAACCAGCTCCACCAGAGCATCCACTGCTGCCTGCTCATCAGAACCGTCAGCGATGATGCGGATGTCAGTGCCGCCTACGATGCCGAGGGACAGAATACCCAGCAGGCTCTTAGCGTTTACTCGACGCTCCTTCTTTTCGATCCAGATAGAGGACTTGTACTCGTTAGCCTTCTGGATGAAGAAGGTTGCAGGTCTTGCGTGCAGACCAACCTGATTCTGAACTGTTACATCTTTCACAAACATAATCATACTCTCCCATCTTTGCGTTTAAAAGGTTTTGTTTTTTGCTTACCAGTGCATACTGTTATTATACATGCAAAAAACGGAAACGTCAACGGCTTTTTGCAAGATAAATGCCGTTTTTTCAAAATTTCTACGCTTTGACAAATGTCAGGGCAATCGCAAACGGCTTGTTTGTGTATAATCACAACAACTTTTTGGGGATTTTTCATCACGCATCTTACAAAATTAAACGTGTTTTTCTGTGCATATTGTTGAGGAAATTACCCAATTTCCGATGGCAGGCGATTGGTAGTGCGGGAAACTCACAAAACAGACTGTGCTTTCACCTTCAGAGGAGTTTCTCAAAGTCTGTTCCGGCTG
>CALGTT010000123.1 GCA_937901485.1 uncultured Ruminococcus sp. | reverse complement strand
GGCTTCCATGTCGAAGATGGAGTGGTAGAATTCGGCGTAGTCCGTGCGCTTGTCAGCTGTGAAGGTGATCGCCGAGGACGGGTGCAGGTTCATCTTGCCCGTCAGCAGATACTGGATATCATAACCCCACGCAAATCCCTGCTCCCTGAGCTTGAGAATATGATTTTCATAGAACTTCAGTACGGGCGTGATGTTGTACTTCGGATTCTTCAGGAAGCCCAGCAGCAGCTCCATTGCACAGTTGCCAGCCCCTCTGCCCATGCTGCCAATGGTCGCATCCAGAAAGCTTGCACCCATGGAACATGCCTCGATCGTGTTCGCAAACGCAAGCTGCTGGTTGTTGTGCGCGTGCATTCCTACCTTCTTGCCCGCATTCTCCGCATACTCCAGATACAGCTTCGTCAAACGCTGGATCTGCTCCGGAAACAGCGAACCATAGCTGTCTACCAGATAGATCACATCAACATTCGAATTGCACAGCATCTCCAATGCTACCTCAATGTCCGCTGTGTTTGCCTTCGATACCGCCATGATATTGCAGCTTGTTTCATATCCCAGAGAATGACAGTATTCGATCATCTCGATCGCCGCCGGCATCGTGTGAATGTACGTCGCAATGCGTACCATGTCGATCACACTCTCCTCCTTCGGCAGCAGATCACGCTGCAGATTGCATCTGCCTACATCCGCCATGACCGCGATCTTCATGTCAGTCTCATTATTCCCCACGATCCGGCGCAGGGACTCCTCCTTGCAGAATTTCCAGTCGCCGAAATCTTCTTCCTTGAAAATATCTGTGGATGCCAGATAACCAAACTCCATATAATCTACACCCGCACGAAGATTCGTCAGATACAGTGCCTTTACAAATTCATCACTGAACCGGAAGCTGTTTACCAGTCCTCCGTCACGAAGCGTTGCGTCAAAGACCATGATGTCCGGTCTGTATGTCATTAAGTTACCCTTGCGTTCCATCGTTCATTTCCTTCTTTCAGTTCATTGGTTTAAAGCTTTTAAGCTTTTATGCATTAAAGCTTTTCGGTATGTATTTATTGTAACACGTTCCGGAAGAAAAAGCAAGTGCATACCGCTGATTTTTTAAAAATCAGCAGTATGCACAAAAAGTGATGTTGAAGCTAAGCGAATATCACAGGGGCGTATTCTGGAACGATCTCCCTTAATAATCCCCCGAAGTATCCTCCTCCAGCCGGAACTCGATCTCAAAGTAGGTGATGCTGTCATCCTCCTCGACTCTTGCACATTCTGCTGTTACCGTATCGCCGCCCTTGCAGCCGTCAAGGACTTCGAGCACCGTGTCATAGCAATCGACAGAAACGCCGTTCATGGAGAGGATGAAGTCAAACGGCTGCAGCTCCGTGTTGGCAATGTCGCAGTCCTCGCTGATCTCCTGGATCCACAGACCGGATACGCCCTCGGGCATTTCCTTGCCGAATTCCTCCTCAAAGAAATACGCGCCGGACTCCGTGTCCGCTTCGAGGAAAGTAATGCCAATGCGGAATCTTCCCGAAACATAGCCCTGCTCAATCAGCTCCTCCACAATGGGGAGTGCCTGATTGATGGTGATGGCAAAGCCAAGCCCCTCGTAAACATTTCCCGTAATGTAGCCGCTTGCGTACTTGGAGGAAGTGATGCCGATGACCTGACCGTACATATTGACCAGTGCACCGCCGGAATTGCCAGGGCTGATCGCCGCATCCGTCTGGATGCAGTTCATGATGAACGCATTGCTCTCGGCGCGCACCTGACGATCCACCGCAGAAACAATGCCCTGTGTCACTGTGCCCACAAGACCGGCAGGATTGCCGATGGCAACCACAGTTTCCCCGACATGGATCTCATCGGAATCGCCCAGCGTTGCCGCCGGTAGATCCTTTGCGTCGATCTTCAGCACCGCAAGGTCGGTCTTGCTGTCGCTGCCGATGATCTCGGCTTCGTACTCGCTCTCGTCCTCCAGAATAACGCGGAATTTCTCACCCTCGACCACATGTGCGTTCGTGATAATGTAGCCGTCCTCTGAAACGATGACACCCGATCCCGTGCCGTTGAGTGCCTTTTCAGAGAGGGAATCGTCCGAAAACGTGTAGATCTCCACGATGGAGGGGCGTACCAGCTCCGCAACGCCCTTGACGGTATAAGTACCGTCCGCCGTGACATTTTCCGCGGCAGGATCCAGTTCGGGCTTGGGCTGTGTCTTGACAATGACCTCGTTGACGATCGGCGCAGGATTGCCGCCGAGTGCGCCGTGCAGGAGATCTGCACCGATGCAGAACAGACACAGCAGGAAGATCAGCACCGCGATCACAGCCGCCATGGTGTAAATGCGGCGGTTCATGGCAGGTACGGGCTGGGGCGGTGTGCCCTGGTATTCATACTGCTGCACGGGCGGTGCATCCTCATGTGTCGGCGCATGGGGATCGCCGTAGAATGCACTGCCGATAATCGCGGAATCCTCCGGCACTTCCGGAATTTCGTCCTCTGCGGGAGCATCCGGTGCATCCGGCATCATATCCGGCTGTGCGGCAGGATCCGGAAATCTCGTTTCATTGGCAGCATCCGGCTGCGGCATTGTCTGCGGGTTCAGATTTTCATCCATAAACATGATCCTTTCCGAAAAAGAGCGGGATCGCCCGAACAGCGATCCCATCGACGCTATCCCTTCATGGGAAGCTGAATTTCAAATGCAGTGTACTCTCCCTTGACACTTCGCACAACGATGTGCCCCTCATGAAGATGTACGATCTTTCTTGCGATGGAAAGTCCCAGTCCCAGACCGGTCTTATCCTCACTGCGCGAGGCATCCGTTTTATAGAAGCGGTCGAATACCTTCGGCAGCTCATCATCCGCCAGCCCCTCGCCGGTGTTCTTCACCGTGATATAGGCTGTATTCTTCTCACTGCGCACCGAAAAGCTGATGATTCCGCCATTGTTGACGAATTTCACCGCGTTTTCGATCAGATTGTAGAGCACCTGAAAGATCAGATCCTGATCCGCTGTCAGCTGCAGGGAGCTGCTTTCCAGACCCTCCACATCCACGTTTTTGTCCGTGATGCGCTTTTCAAACATCAGTACCGTTTTGATCAGGAGCTGACCAACATCGAACTGCGACGCACGCAGCTGCATTTCACCCGCTTCAAACTTCGAAAGATTGAGCATGGAATTGACCAGTGTGCGCAGACGATGGATCTCGTCGGCGATGATGCGCGTGTACTTTTCATGCTGCTCCGGCGGAATCGTACCATCAAGAATGCCGTCCGCAAAGCCGCCGATGGTCGTCATGGGCGTACGCAGCTCATGGGATACGTTTGCTACGAAATTCTTGCGTGTGGTTTCATTCTGTTCAATGAATTCCGCCATGCGGTTGAGCGTGCACGCAAACGGATACAGCTCATTCTGCTCCGGGATCACTGCACGCGCGGAAAACTCACCCTCCGCATACTGTTCCACAACTGCATTGAGCTTTTCAAACTGCGTATCCAGACGGTTCGCGCCCAGACGGAACAGCAGCATGAACAGGAGCATAACAACGAGCAGACACACGACAAACTGAAGTGTCAGTGAGGTCGCATAGCCTACCAGATTGCCCGCTTCGCTGACTGCGGCAAGGTAAAAGCGATCCTGTGTTTCTTCCGTGGAGATGAGTGTGAACTGCATTGCACAGCAAAGCTCCGGCTCGGAAACTCCCTCCGAATAATAGCCGATCTCCATGAAGATGTCATTTCGCAGAAGCGGCTTGACAGATACGGCAAGCGGACTGCCCTCGCCCTTGGCGTGGGGATAGATCTCGTCACCGTTCTCATCATACAGGTAAAGCTGGTAGCTGTACTCCTGTTCCGCTGTTTGCAGCAGACTTGTGATCTGCTCATTGGGGATCCAGTACTTGTTTCCATAGCCTTCCTGAATATTGGCAATCAGCGCGGTACAGTTTGTCTGGAATGTGTTTTTTGCAGAATTGGTGTAGGTGTTGATGGTACTGCATACCATGACAAGACCGGTCAGCAGAATGCCGCAGAACAGCAGAATCTGCGAAAGACGCAGATAGCCCTTGGAAAGCTTGCTGATGTCCTTCTTTGTCGTTTTATTTTTCAATGCTAACTCCTGCCCTGTAGCGGATTTGCGGAATTATTCCTCGTCCGCCTCAAATTTATAACCAACACCCCAGACTGTTTTCAGTGCCCAGTGCGGTGATACATCCTGCAATTTCTCACGCAGCCGCTTGATATGCACGTCAATGGTGCGGGAATCGCCGTAGTATTCAAAGCCCCATACTTCGTCCAGAAGCTGGTCACGGGTGTAAACATGGTTCGGATTGGACGCAAGATAGAACAGAAGCTCCAGCTCCTTGGGCGGTGTGTCCAGTACCTTGTCATTGACACGCAGTTCATAACGTGTCATATTTACCACAAGCTTGTCATAGCGTACTTCCTTGGTTTCCGGCTCGGAGGAATTAGAACCCATGCGTCTTGCAATTGCCTTGATACGCGCAATGACCTCCTTGGTGTCAAAGGGCTTGGAGATATAGTCATCCGCACCCAGCTCCAGACCGAGTACCTTGTCAAAGGTTTCGTTCTTTGCGGAAATCATGATAATCGGAACATTGGAATTCTTGCGGATCTCACGGCATACCTGTCTGCCGTCCATTGAAGGCAGC
>CALGTT010000122.1 GCA_937901485.1 uncultured Ruminococcus sp. | reverse complement strand
GACAATGGACGGATCGTGCACGGCAACACGCGCATGATTTGCCGCAGAGCCGCTGATCCCGACAACGCCGGAGGTCAGTGCCATGATGCCTGCAAGCAGGGCGGCAGTGGTTTTTCTGATGATTCTCATACAAACTGACTCCTTTTCTGAATTGATTTCCCATACACAACAATTCATATTGTAGTTACAATTATACAAAAAAAAGCAGTCAAAGTCAATGGGATTTTGCATCCTCTTTATGGCATATCTTTCCGCAGTCCGCGCAGATGTGCTCATAATTTTCCGGCAGATGCGGAAACAGGCAGTCCGAGCAGTCCTTGACACCGTTGTCCAGAATCCGGAAATCACCGCCGCATTCCGCGCCCAGCGCGTACAGCGGACAGTAGCAGAACAGGCAGTTGAAATTCTCCGCGTCCGCGCCTGCATGACAGGGAAAGTATTCGCAGTCCTTGTTTGCAAAATATCGTGAATTCGCCATATTTCCTCCTAAACGCCGTATTTGATCCGTATTCGTTCCAGCTTTTCCCCGAAGGGCTTGCCCATCCAGAGCAGGAACACGAAATTTGATGCCGCATAGAGGAGCATGTGCGGAATGGCAGTCAGGAATTTCGCAAGATACAGCGAAACATCAAAGCTTCCGTTGTACTGGAGCACCGTCCAGACATCCATGATCATCGAATATGCCACACCTGCAAGCACCCCGAACAGCAGGAGCATTGCCCTGTGCCGCTTCAGCGGCTCTGCAAGGATGCCGGCGAGCCATCCGATCATGCCCCACGCAAGCATCTGGAATGCCGTCCACGGGCCTTGCCCGAAGAAGAAATTGGACAGCAGAGCTGCCATTGCGCCCGTCAGAAAGCCTGCCTCACAGCCGAGGTACATCGCCGCGAGGATGATGACAGCAGTCACGGGCTTGCAAAGCGGAATGAACCGCCCAGCAATGCACAGTGCCGTCATGACCGCCGTGAGCACCATGCGCCGCGTGCCCGTCCGCCTGCGCTCAATGCCGGCAAGGAACAAAAGCACCGAAAGCGCGGCAACGGCAAAGGAAACGAACAGATGCCGCGCCTCCTCGAACACCAGCGCACCAGCAAGCACGGCGGCTGGAATGAGCACAAAGGGGATCACCCATTTCAGAACGCCGCGAAGCGTCCTGTTTTCGATCACGATCACTGCGCCCCCTCCCTTCTTCCGTTTTGCCGGCAGAGCGCGGCGGCATCCTCCACGGTCACGGCATTGTCAAAAAAGCCCCGTGTCATGCGGCTGACCGCCGTTGTGTAGAAGCTGTTTCCGGCAAAGAAGCGGCGCGGCGCATCCGCCGAAATGATGTTCCCGCGGAAAAAGAGGGCGCACCTGTCCGCACAGAGGGCGGCAAGCTCGGTGTCGTGCGTGATGATGACAATGGTCATCCCCCGTCTGCGCAGGTCGTGCAGAATGCCGATCAGCCGCTGTTTTGCGTACGCATCCAGCCCCTTGGTCGGCTCATCGAGGAGCAGGAGCTTGGGCTTCTGCGCGAGCACCTTTGCCAGTGCGCAGAGCTGCTGTTCGCCGCCGGAGAGGTCATAGGGGTGCTTGTCATAGAGGCGGCTGAGGTCGAAGGGGAACGCCTCCGCCCCTGCATCCTCCAGCTCCTCGCGCACCGTACTGCGCAGGAACAGCGTCTGCACATCCTGCGGCAGCATGGCAAGACAGTTCCGGTAGAGCGACTGGTTTTTGTAGTCCTTCAGCCGTTTTCCGAACACGCGGATCTCCCCTGCATACGGCTTGCACAGCCCTGCGGCGGCATGGAGCGCGGTGGTCTTTCCCGAACCGTTGCCGCCGAGAATGCAGCAGATCTCCCCCTCCTGCACCGTCAGGCTGAGCGCGTCGAGCACATCCGGCAGACTGCGTGCATAGCGGAAGTACACGCTGCGGAATTCGAGCGCAGGCGTTGTCTGCGGCAATTCCTCCTGTTCGGGCAGTGCGCGGACGGTATTGCGGAACTGCGTTTCCAGAAATCTGCGCCCCTCGCGCACGGTCAGGGGGCATTCCGCTTTGGCATCGAGTGCACAGAACAGCCGCGCCGCCGCAGGCATAGCACTGAGAAGCTCCGGTTTTTCGCGAAGCTTCGCGATCACGCCGCGCGGTGCACCGTCCTGCACCAGTGTGCCGTCCTCCATCACCAGCAGACGGTCGGCAATGGGAATGATGTCCTCCAGCCGGTGCTCCGCAATGAGGATGGTCAGGGAAAATTCCGTGCACAGCCGCCGGAGTGTGCTGATGAAATCCGCCGCCGCGATCGGATCAAGCTGTGCGGTCGGCTCATCAAGGATGAGGATCTCCGGCTGCATGACCATCACCGCGGCAAGGTTGAGCAGCTGCTTCTGACCGCCCGAAAGGGTGGACACATCCCGGTCATACCACTGCTCGATCCCGAACCAGCTCGCCATTTCCGCAATGCGGCGTGCAATGGTTTTCTGCGGAACATGGAGGTTTTCCAGACCGAATGCAAGCTCATGCCAGACCTTGTCCGTCACGATCTGCTGTTCGGGCTTCTGCATGACAAAGCCGATCCTTGCGGCGGCATCCGTTTCGGAAAGTGCCGCAAGGGGCGTGCCGTCAAAGCGGATCTCGCCCGTTTTCTCCCCAAGCGGTGTCAGCTCACGCTTGAGCAGACGCAGGAGGGAGGATTTTCCGCTTCCCGTCGCGCCGCACAGCGCGATGAATTCGCCCCTTTGCACGGAAAAGGACACATCCCGCACGGCGGGCTGGGTGCACTGGGGATAGGTGAAGCTTACATTTTCGACAGAAAGCAGTGCCATCTGATCGCCTCCTTTGCGTCAATGAGAATGGGCAGGATCGCCAGAATTCCGTAGGAAATCAGACTGCATACTGCCATCGGGGATGCCGCGGATGCGGTGAAATGCGGATAGAAGCTATGGGAAAGTGCGCCCATGCCGAGCATCGTCAGCGCGGTGCAGACGAGCACGGCGGCGAGGAAGAACGCATCCGTCGGACGAAACCGAAACAAAGCGAAATTCGTGCGTTTTCCGATGCCGTAGCCCCTTGCCGCCATGCTGTCGGCGGTGATGATCCCGTTTTCAAGTGCCCATGTGAGCAGGATGGAAAAGACGCGGATGCCGCCGCGCAGTCTGTCAAGCAGACTATCCTCTCCGTATTGTCCGAGGGCTTTCTGCGACTGTATCACGTTTTTCGCCTGCTGACCGAGCAGGGACACATACCGCATTGCCATCGACAGGACGAGCGCGAGCTTGGGTGCAAGACTGCCGCAGACATACAGGAGCTTGTCACGCGTCATGATCTGCGAAAAGCTCCCGAACCAGCAGAGCACCGAGAGCATGGCACAGGATGCAAAAACGCCGTAGATCAGGGCTTCAAGCGTGATGGGATTATGATTCATGACGAAAAGGACAGTCGCGCCCTGATGGGACACCAGAGGATTGATGAGGGCGGTAACGAGAAAGAATCCGAGCATGTACAGACTGCCGCGCAGGTGCACACCGCCGCGCACGATGCGCAGAAGCAGTGCGCCGGCAAGGGAGATCCCTGTCACCGCAGGATGCATACAGAACATGGCAATGCCCGAAACGGCAAAGAAATATACGGTCAGTACAATCGGGTTGTGCTCTGCAAAGCCCCTCATTCTGCAACATCCTTTCCGAGATCGAGCGAATACAGCCATTCCACCGCATCGCCGTCATGCAGGGCATATTCCCCGCAGCCGACCGAGGGGGACGCGCCGTTGACATGGAACACCCAGCCCGACAGGTCGCCGTAGTCGAATTCATAGAGATCCGCGATCCCCTGCACATAGGCAAGCTGCGGCGTGCCGCTGTACTCCATGCGGATGCCGTTCTCCCTTGCCGCATCGGTGAGCGCGTCAAACACGGTCGCGCCGTCCGTGATGGGAATTTCCGTTTCTGCCAGAATTTCGCCGTTTTCCGGAATATGCGCCGCCCGTCCTGCCACCGTATCACAGCGGATGGTCAGCGTCACCGTGCCGATGCGCTCCGCATCCGCAAGGCTCTCCGAACGGTAGTAGTTCTCCGCGCTCTCGATCTGCAAGAGCCATACAAGCGCGATGCCCGCCGCCGCCGCAAGGAGCACGGGCAGATAATGCTTCGCGCCGCGCTTTTTGCGCAGAAACAGCGCAATACAGGCGATTCCCGATGCGCCGAGGATGCAGACGGTCACGATCACACGGTAATCTCCAGCCCGTCCGTCATTCTGCACGGGCACATACAGCAGGTAGGGCGCGTTTCCGCTTTGCAGGGCACTGAGTGCGAAAAACACCTGCATATTGGCGTTTTCGTTCGCCGCACCGCCCTGTGCATGGCAGAAGCTCCCATCCGCAAGGCGGTATTTCGCGATGCCGTCAAGGAGCGTGTGCCCCTCCTTGACAAAGCGCGGATCACCAAGCGGCTCGATGCCGAGCGCGAGGAGTGCCGTCATCACCTGCGCGGTGCTTTCGGGGTTGGGCGTACCGTAGCTTGCAAAATCGCCGTCGGCAAGCTGGCGTTCCGAGAGGAGCGTGAGCGCACGGTCGATTTCCGCCGGATATTCGGCAGAATAGGGCGCGAGTGCCTGCAAGGTCATCGCGGTCACATCCACATCCGCAGTCTCACCGGAGATTGCCCAGCCGCCGTCGGGAAGCTGGAGGTCAAGGATCGTCCGCACGATCTCCTGCGGCGCGTAAGGACTCCCCTCACAGCCGTTATTGACCAGATGCAGACCATACACCCAGCTCATCAGCCCCAGTTCACCGATGGAATTTCCCATCGTTTCGGCAATATATTCCTCACCGCCGCCGATGCTCCGGTACACGAGCGCGTATTTCTGGCGCGTGGCAGCACTGCTGACGGTGTTTTCGGAAAGATAGCGGTCAAGTGCACTGCGATATGTCAAAAAATCGTGCGTTTCCCCATTCTGCGACAGCGCGAGGACGTACCACTCCGCTGTCACGCCCGCACGCTGTGCAAGCCCCGAATCCAGCCATTCCTGCACGGAATCCGCCCCGTCCTGCGCCATTTCACAGCACAGCACGCCGTCAAGAAGCTCCTGCGCATCCGCCGCCGCGCACGGCAGGGGGAGCAGCGTGCACAGCAGGAGCAGGATGCTGAAAACGGCTGAAAACCGCTTATTTCTCATGATTTCTGCGTGTCAGCACAACGCCCGTCAGAGCTGCTGCCGCCGCAAGCAGGAGCGCGAAGCCCGACTTGTCCCCCGATGCCGGATTGGACACGGACTGTGCGGTGGTCTGCTTGGTCGTCTGTGCGGTGGTCTGTGCAGTGGTCTGTGCAGTGGTCTGCACGGTCGTGGTTGTTTCGGGGGCAGCGGTGGTTTCAGGGGCTGTGGTTTCGGGGACAGTCACTTCTGCTCTGCACACGGGCGGCACGAGGATCTGCGTGTCGGAAACCGCCCTGATCAGGGCGTTTCCGGCATTTTCGAGCGTCAGCGTGACCTTGCCGTCCGCATCGGTCTTGCAGTCGGCGGCTTTGCCGTCGATGGTGATGACCGCGCCCTCCACAGGCTTCTGCACAGGATTCCAGTTTGCGTCATAGCTGTTCGCGGTGAGCGTCAGCGTGATGGCTTCGCCTGCCTGTACGGAAACGGTGTGCACATCAAAATAACAGTACATGTCCGAAAATCCGGTCAGGTCGGTGTAGCAGTAGGCGTTCACATAGTCACCGTCCGCAATGGGATCTTCGAGGGAAAGCGCAGAGGTGTTGTTCACGCAGTAGCCGTAGCTGCTGCCCTGTTCTGCGCCCCAGAGCTTGGTGATGCCCAGCCCGAACTCCGTGCGGGAAGTGCCGTAGCCTGCGGATGCGCCGCCGCTGTAGTGCGCTTCATGCGCAAGCTGGAGGGCATCATTGATGGTCAGCGCACCGTCACCGTCGGTGTCGGTCACGGTGACAGGCTCAGCGGCAAGTGCGAGTGCGCCGGTATTGTCCGCGATGGTCACGAATACCTCAGCAGACTCCGCCGCGGATGCGGACAGGGGGGATGCGAGTGCCATTGCAGAAATGGCGATGATCAGTGTTTTTTTCATTTGAATGACCTCTTTTCATAAATTAGATTTTCTTGGGCGGCTTCACGCCCGCGGCTTCGAGCGCGCGCGGCCACGGGCCGAGAAAGGCTTTGATGGCGACGACCTCGCGCTCTGTGAAATCGGAACGCTTGGGGTAGCGGTGTTCGTCCTGCGCCTGCAATTGCCGGTATTTTTCCTGCAAAAGCGCGATACAGTCCGATTTTGTGAGCTTTTCCATATGCACCTCCTTTTTCGCGTCAGCGCAGAAAAAACGCCTTTTCATTGCAGGAAAGCAACAAAAAAGCGCAGCAATTCTTCACATCCGCAGGTTTCTGCCTGCGGATCTGTCAAACGGCTGCACTTTTCATATCCAAAAATGCGGTTCACCTGCAATGTCCGGCTGGTATTCCGACTCTACGGCAGTGATGGCTGCGACGGATTTTCACCGAACTTCCCCTGCACGGACTGCGAAACAGATTCATCCCTTTTATTATAGCACGAAGTGGGGGATTCGTCAAGGGGGAGAAGGATAGTGAATAGTGAAGAATGAATAGTGAATAATTGCGGTATCCGCCTGACGGCGGATAAATATAAGGACGGCGCACAAAGCACCGTCCTCTTTTCCTTTCAATAGCCATGACGCTCTGCTTGCAAGCGTCATGCGGTTCAGAAACCCTGCTCGCGAAACAGTAACTTCTCCCTATCGGTTCGTTTCGAAACGCGTCTGCCAGCGCGGGCTCCGCGCCAAGCACCGTCCTCTTTTCCTTTCAATAGCCATGACGCTCTGCTTGCAAGCGTCAT
>CALGTT010000121.1 GCA_937901485.1 uncultured Ruminococcus sp. | reverse complement strand
CCCCTTTTGTGGGGCTGCCGCCCCACACCCCATTTTTAGGTTTTTCGACAGACTGAGAACGGTGTGTTATGCACCGTCCTTTTTTATGATACCTTCCTTGACAGATGGTGTCGGATATTGTATAATGATAACAGAGCACATCTAAAACGGATGGCGGTCAAATCCTACTCCCAGAAATGGGGGTGAACATAGTACGGAACACTACATCACATTAGCTGAACTTACACAGATCGGAATTTTTCTGGTCAGTCTTGTTTCTCTTTTGTATGCAATCTTTCATAACAATGAAAAAAGGAAATAACCGCCCCACGTTCCACAGTTAGGCGGTTATCCTTTTAACCAATTATCATGGGAGCGGCCGTCTCCGGTGTGCTCTCCTTATTTACATTATACTACAGCTGATGGAAAATGTCAAGCAAAAATCCGATGCCCCGTCAAAGGCATTGGATTTTCATGCATTTATAGCCGATTAAGAAATGATATCACTCTTGATCAGAGCCAGATCCATCTTAGAGGTGATGAATACCTCATAGATGCTGCGGATCGCCTGATGCAGATCATGCTCAGCAACGCCGACGATGACATTCAGCTCACTCGAACCCTGGTCGATCATCTTGACATTGATGCGTGCATGTGCCAGTGCTGCGAAGATTCTTGCGGCTGTGCCGTGAGTGCGGCGCATACCTCTGCCCACAACAGCCAGCAGTGCAATATCCTTTTCGATGGAGATATGATCGGGGTGTACGATGCGGTGCAGAGCTTCCAGCAGGCGGTCTTCCTTGCCCTCAAGGCTTGCGCTGTCCACGATCACGCTCATGGTGTCGATACCGGACGGCATATGCTCAAAGGAAATGCCCAGCTCTGCGATCACGCTCAGGACATCCAGACAGAAGCCGACTTCGCTGTTCATCATGGACTTTTCAATGTTGATAACGGAAAAGCCCTTCTTTCCGGCAATACCGGTGATGGTGCGTACCTTTGCATCATCGCTTGCATCATCATCCGGAACGATCATGGTGCCTGCATCCTCCGGTGCGTTGGTGTTGCGGATGTTGATCGGGATGCCTGCGGTTCTGACCGGGAAGATCGCATCCTCATGCAGAACGGTCGCGCCCATGTAGGCAAGCTCGCGCAGCTCCTTGTAGGTGATCTCGTTGATGGTCAGCGGATTTTCAACCACTCTCGGATCGGCAACCAGCATACCGGAAACGTCCGTCCAGTTTTCATACACGGATGCACGCACAGCTCTTGCGACCAGAGAACCGGTCACATCGGAGCCGCCTCTGGAGAAGGTGCGTACCACGCCGCTGACGGATCTGCCGTAGAAGCCCGGAATTACGGCGTTTTCCACGCCGCTCAGACGCTCGCGGAGCTTTGCAACGGTCTCATGGCGCATCATCACGCCCTCGTCGCTGAATACAATGACATCTGCGGCATCCACGAAGGTGAAGCCCAGATATGCGGCAATGATGATGCCGTTGAGGAACTCACCGCGGCTTGCGGCATATTCCTTGCCGGCAGTTGCCAGAGCCTTCTGGATCTGGGAGAACTGCTCCTCCAGAGAAACCTCCACGCCAAGATCGGCAATGATGCCGTTGTAGCGGTCCTTGATCATCTGGAAATCCTCTGTGAAGTCCTGACCGCGGCTTGCCTTTTCATAGCAGGCATACAGCATGTCAGTTACCTTGATATCAGCGTCATAACGCTTGCCCGGTGCGGACGGTACAACGAATCTTCTGTCGGCATCTGCCTTTATAATAGCGGCTGCCTTCTTGATCTGATTTGCATCTGCAAGGCTGCTGCCGCCGAATTTTACTACTTTAACTCCCATTGCTCTGTATCCTTTCTCTCAAAAAATATCTGCATTTCGCTAATACTTATTATATTCGATTTCCCCGAAAAAAGCAATTGGGAATGGATACAAATTTTACAGAATAAAAAATGCTTTTTTGGTGAATACGACTGTACACGAGAGAAATACACTCCCATATCCGATCCAGAACTTTTTAGCTTGCCGATGCTTTAAACGAATGAAATTTTCTTGACACTTTACCCGAAATCTGGTATAATAAGTATAACCATGCAAATTGCATAAAAATACCGAAAAGAGGTAGAGAAAATTGTTTTTCCAAAAAGACATAGAAACCATGCCCCGCAAGGAGATCGAGGCACTTCAGCTCCAGCGGCTGAAGCATCTGGTGGACTACTGCATGAACAACGTGCCGTTCTACCACAAGCGTCTGACGGAGGCTGGTGTGACTGCGGACAAGATCAAGTGCCTGTCCGATATTCAGTACATCCCGTATACCACAAAGGCGGATATCCGCGACAATTACCCCTACGGACTGTTTGCAGTTCCCATGAAGGACATTGTGCGCATTCACGCATCCAGCGGTACGACGGGCAAGCCCACAGTTGTGGGATATACCCGCAATGACATCAACAACTGGAGCGACTGCGTGGCAAGATTCTGTGCGGCAGTCGGCGTGAATGACAATGACGTGGCGCAGATCTCGTTCGGCTATGGTCTGTTCACGGGCGCACTCGGTCTGCACTACGGTCTGGAAAAGCTGGGCTGTGCGGTCATTCCGATTTCTTCGGGCAACACCCAGAAGCAGGCAATGATCCTGAAGGATTTCGGTGCATCCGTTCTCATCAGTACACCGTCCTATGCGATGTATATGAGCGAGATTGCACATGATATGGGCATTTCCAACGATGAACTGAAGCTCCGCATCGGTCTGTTCGGTTCGGAGGGCTGCACGGATGCCCTGCGTGACAAGATCGAAAAGGGCTTCGGACTGTTCGCAACGGACAACTACGGCATGAGTGAGCTGATGGGACCGGGCGTATCGGGTGAATGTGAATACCGCTGTGGTCTGCATATTGCCGAGGATCATTTCCTGCCGGAGATCATCAACAGCGAAACGGGCGAGGTACTGCCTGCCGGTGAAAAGGGCGAGCTGGTCATCACGACGCTCACCAAGGAAGGCATTCCGATGCTGCGTTACCGCACAAAGGACATCACCCGTCTGCATTACGATACCTGCAAATGCGGCAGAACGCATGTGCGCATGGAAAAGGTACAGGGCAGAAGCGACGATATGCTCAAGATCCGCGGCGTGAACGTGTTCCCGTCCCAGATCGAAAGCGTGCTGGCAACGATCGACGGCATTTCACCGCATTATGAGCTGGTGCTGACGCGTAAGAATTATACGGACTATCTGGAAGTCCGCATTGAGATCAATGATCCGGCTCTGCTGGAGAATTTCGCCGATCTGGAACGTCTTCAGAAGGATGCGGCATTCAAGCTCAAGACCGTGCTCGGCATTCAGGCAAAGGTCACCCTTGTTCCCCCCAGAACCATCCAGAGATACGAGGGCAAGGCAAAGCGTATTATTGATAAGAGAAACGAAGAGGAGTAAGGGGAGTTTTGTGGGGGACGCTGTCCCCCACACCCCCTGCCAAAGGGATGGAATCCCTTTGGAATCCCATAGCATTTTTCAAATCGCCCCACAAGGGGGCAATTTGAAAAATCTTGCGATTGCAAGAAACCATTCTCTTGGCAAAGAATGCAGGAACGGAGTACCGCAAAATGCCCTTACTCTGTTCGTTCACTCACCAATATGCGGCGGTTTGCCGCACCATAAATACCTACATATTACGGAGGTTTACATGAAAGAACTGATGATCGGCAACGCAGCTGTTGCCAGAGGTCTGTATGAAGCAGGATGCCAGATCGTATCCAGCTATCCGGGTACACCGAGTACCGAAATTACGGAATTTGCCGCAGAATATGACGAGATGTACTGCGAATGGGCACCCAATGAAAAGGTAGCTATGGAAGCAGCGTTCGGTGCATCCCTCAAGGGCGTGCGCACGGCTTGTGCGATGAAGCACGTTGGTCTGAACGTTGCCGCTGACCCGCTGTTCACACTGTCCTACACGGGCGTGACCGGCGGTCTGCTGATCTGTGTGGCAGATGATCCGGGGATGCATTCTTCCCAGAATGAGCAGGATTCCCGTCACTATGCCATTGGTGCAAAAGTGCCGATGCTCGAACCTGCGGATTCTTCCGAATGCAAGGAATTTGCAAAGCTCGGCTTTGAGATCTCCGAACAGTTTGATACTCCCTGTATGCTCCGCGTGTGCACCAGAATTGCCCATGCGCAGAGCATTGTAGAGCAGGAGGAGCGCGTTGTGCCGGAGGTGAAGCCCTATGAAAAGAATCCGGCGAAGTACATCATGATGCCCGGCAATGCCATCCGCCGTCATCCGATCGTGGAGGAGCGCACACAGAAGCTCACAGAATATGCAGAAACTTCCCCCATCAACCGTGTGGAGATGGGCGATACCAAGATCGGCATCATCACGTCCGGTGCAAACTACCAGTATGTCAAGGAAGTATTCGGCGACAAGGCAAGCGTCCTGAAGCTCGGTATGGTGCATCCGCTGCCGGTACAGAAGATCAAGGATTTTGCAGCAGCAGTCGAAAAGCTCTATGTTGTGGAAGAACTCGATGGTATTATTGAAACGCACTGCAAGAATATCGGCGTGGACTGCATCGGCAAGGAGCTGTTCACTCCGCTGGGCGAATATTCCCAGAAGAGCATTGCGGCAGTATTCGGCATGGAAGAAAAGGCTTCCGTTTCCGCGGATACCGTTGTTCCGAACCGTCCTCCGGTCATGTGTGCAGGATGTCCGCACAGAGGTATGTACTATGTTCTGGCAAAGAACAAGATCACAGTCCTCGGTGACATCGGATGCTACACACTCGGCGCAGTGCCGCCGCTGTGCGCACTGGATTCCACCCTCTGCATGGGTGCATCCATCTCCGGTCTGCATGGCTTCAACAAGGCCGGCGGTGCAGAAACAGAGGGCAAGACGGTTGCAGTCATCGGTGACTCCACATTCATGCATTCCGGCATGACTGGTCTTGCAAATATTGCCTATAATGGTTCAAATTCTACGGTTCTGATTCTGGACAATTCCATCACCGGCATGACCGGACACCAGCAGAATCCGACAACGGGTTACAATATCAAGGGTGACCCTGCAACAAAAATTGACCTTGAAGCACTCTGCCATGCACTGGGCATCAATCGTGTACGCGTGGTAGACCCCTACAATCTGGACGAATGCGAAAAGGCACTCAAGGAAGAACTGGCTGTGAACGAACCGTCCGTCATCATCTCCCGCCGTCCCTGCGTTCTGCTGAAGTCCGTGAAGGCAAAGCCGCCTGTCAAGGTGGATGCCGACAAGTGCAAGGGCTGCAAGAAGTGCATGAAGATGGGATGTCCTGCAATTCACATGGAAAACGGCAAGGCTGCAATTGACAACACACTTTGTGTTGGCTGTGGCGTATGCAAGCAGCTGTGTGCATTTGGGGCGATTACTGACTAATAAAAAGGAGTTAATACTATGGA
>CALGTT010000120.1 GCA_937901485.1 uncultured Ruminococcus sp. | reverse complement strand
AGCCCCTCCCCCGCTGGGGGAGGGGTTGGGGGGGGGGCAGTTTTGGGGTGCTAACCCCAGAAAAAAGACTTTTTTGACAAGCTGAAGCCGCTGCATAAATAGGCAGCGGCTCGTTTTTTATCTGTAGTTACTTGATCTTATAATATACCTTATTTACCACCAGCTCATCCGCGATCGCCTTGACCTTTTCTGTGCTGATATCTTCGATCGCAAGGATCTTTTGGCGGGATGCATCGTCAAATTCGATCGAAAAAGTAGCGGTTGTATACGCAATGTTTTCAAGCACATCGGACTGTATTTCCTCTGCCTCCTCCAGATCATAGAAGCTTTCATCAGCATGATTCCGGATCGCTTCTGCACCGTGTGCCAGATCAAACTGGAACTGAACCGTACCAACTGTGGTATAGAATGTATACTGATCGTTGAATCCCATGGAGCCGATGCTGATATCATACGCATCCACCATTTCCTTTACTGTCTTGCCTTCCACAGATGCCTGAAGGGAAGAAATGGTATCATCCATGTAATCATAATTGAATGCATAAACAAGCGCGGTCTGACCGGAACGCATATAACCGTTGACATTAAAGCCGGCGTCCATTACCTCGGACAGCTTCTTGCCTTCCATCCCGTCAATGCAAACCTGTCCCTCTGTATTGGGCGTGACTTCCCAATCCGGAGTCTCCGCCGGCTCTACAAATTCGAAAATGCTCAATTCTCCGCCTGCGCCGACATATGCCGCATACTGTAAGATCAACGCCGCATCTGCGGCATCCACATCGTCATCACCGTCAATGTCACCGCCGAAAAACTGCATTGCCGATACCGGCATGGTCATTGCGGACGCTGCCGCTGCAAGAGAGATCAGAAATGCTGCTGCTTTTTTCAGTTTCATTAGAAAGTCCTCCTTTTTCTGCTCCAGCCCCGTGCTGGATGTTATTGCTATTATAGCACATCTTTTTTGAAATGTCAATAGCATTTACGGAAAAGTAATTAAAATTTATCTTTTTGGAAGGCGGATACCAAAATGCTCCGCCATTCACCGATTATCGGAGCAGCTCCTGCCGGAGGTAGAGCAGGAGCTTTTTTTCACGCCTGGACACCTGTACCTGCGTCATGCCGAGCTTTTCGGCAGTCTGTACCTGTGTCAGGCTATGGTAATAGCGGTATTCGAGGAGCATCCGGTCAGCCGGTGCAAGCGTTGCCATCATCTGGCGCAGAGCAAGGCGGTCGCTGATGCCCTCGTCGGGGGCTTCCACTGCAATGTCGATCTGTCCCTCGCCCTCGTCCGGCGCAGTCAGTGAAAGCACAGGACTTGACGCGCACAGCGCAAGGGAGACATCCTCCGCGCTCGCCTGCGCGTGTTCGGCAAGGACGCTGATGGGCGGATCATCGCCTGTTTCCTTGATGAGCTGTTCGCGGATCTTCTGCACACGCAGAGAAAGCTCGCGCAGACTGCGTGACACATGCACCGTGCCGCTGTCGCGGAACAGCCGCTTGATCTCACCGAGAATGACGGGCACGGCGTAGGTGGAAAACTGCACGCCTCGGCTCGTGTCAAAGGCGTTTGCCGCCTTGACAAGCCCCTCGCAGCCTGCCGAATACAGATCCTCATAGGGGATGCCCCGATTGCGGAAGCGTCCTGCACACATGTGCACCAGCCCCAGATGATCCTCCGCGCGCAGAGCCTGCGGCGGCGTTTCGCTTTCAGGCTTCTTCATGCTTCACCCCAAGCTGCCGGCGCATGGTCAGCGTTGTGCCGTGACCGGAAACACTGCGCACATGGAGGGAATTGGTAAAGGTCTGCATGATGGCAAAGCCAAGACCTGCGCGGTCTTCCTCCGGTGCGGTGGTGTACAGCGGCTCCATGGCTTTGCGGACATCCGCAATGCCGCAGCCCTTGTCGCTGACGCGTATGTAGATCACCCGTTCCGGCAGCAGGCGCAGACAGATGGAAATGTCCCCCGTTGTGCCGCGGTAGCCGTGCACGATGGCGTTGGTCACGGCTTCAGAAATGACCGTCCGCAGATCGGCAAGCTCCTGTGCCGTGGGATCGGCAGGGATCAGGAATGCGGAAAGCATCGCGCGTGCCAGTGCTTCGTTGGCAGAATTGGCAGGGAAGGTACATTTGAATTCATTCAGGATCTTCATTGCACTGTCTCCTTTCCAAGCTCGTGACGGATGCTGGCAAGCCGTTCCATGCCGGCAAGCCGCAGAATGCGTTTGATATGGGGCGCAGGATGCAGCAGGATGATCTCTCCGCCCAGCGGCTGGAGGATCTTGTAGCGTCCCATGATCAGCCCGATGCCGGAGCTGTCCATAAAGGTAACATCCTGAAAATCGAGGATGAGTGTGCGCGGGGAATGGGTATAGATGGCAGCATCTACTTCCGCCCGCATCATCCCTGCGCAGTGGTGGTCGATCTCTCCGTCAAGACGGACGGAGAGTTGTCCGCTGTCAATGTCGTAATGCAGTTTCATGCCGTTACTTCCTTTCTGTTGCTGATTTTGTAATCTCATTGTAGCATATTCCGGCAGTCGGAATCCGTCGAAATCCGCTCCCTGTGGAATAAAAATAATTTTCACGCGGTTTCGGCGTTTTTGCAAAATTCCCCTTGACATATTCCTGAAATATGGTATAATGAAAGTAAGTGCATTTTTACGCATCGTGCGCCGCAGGATGCATAATTCTCCGTATTTCTGCCATACTGTTCCTATATCAGTATACAGAAAGGGTGGCGAACGACCATGCGCAAAAACTGCGGAGAATATCATCCTCCAAGAGAGGGACAGCCCGAAGAAACACAGGATACGGAGGAAACGGCAGCGGAGCAGCAGCTTGACGAAAGCGATCTGATCGAAAAGACCGGCAGTATCCGCACGCAGAATGCAAAACACCTCATTCATTGCCTGACCATCATCGGGCAGGTGGAGGGGCATTATGTGCTTTCCTCCCAGAATAAGACGACCAAATATGAGCATATCATTCCGGCACTTGTGGCAATCGAACAGGATCGGAGCATTGAGGGGCTGATCATCATCCTCAATACCGTCGGCGGCGATGTGGAGGCAGGACTTGCCATCGCAGAGCTGATCGCCGGTATGAAGACTCCCACCGTATCCCTTGTGGTCGGCGGCGGGCATTCCATCGGCGTGCCGCTGTCGGTCAGTGCGATGCAGTCCTATATCGTCCCGTCCGCATCTATGACCATCCATCCCGTGCGGATGAACGGCATGATGCTCGGCGTACCGCAGAGCCTTTCCTATATCGACCGCATTCAGGACAGGATCATTGATTTTGTCACAAGACAGAGCAGCATTGACGAAAGTCAGTTCCGCAGCCTGATGATGAACACGCAGGAGCTGGCAACCGATGTCGGCTCGGTGGTATCCGGTCAGCAGGCAGTGGAAATGGGGCTGATCGACCATCTCGGCAGTCTTTCCGATGCCATTGAGGGGCTGTATGCGCTGATCGAATCGGGAGAGGAAAGATATGCCTGAACTTTAGCCGAAAATATGCGCCGTCAGGATCAATGCCAACATGACCTGAAACCGCACAAAGCACCATACCCATCATCCATCCGCCGCAGGGCGGATACATAACCGGAGGTTTTTCTATGTCCATTTTAGACGCTATCATTCAGGGAATCATTCAGGGATTGACAGAGTTTTTGCCCGTGTCCAGCTCCGGACATCTGATGCTCTATTCCTATCTGTCCGGTACGGAACAGAGTGAAACAGGATTTCTCTTTTCAGCTTTTCTGCACCTCGGCACACTGCTTGCCATCTGCATTGCCTTCTGGAGTACCGTCAAGGCATTGGTGCTGGAGCTTTGCAGCATGGCAAAGGATCTGTTCACCGGAAAGCTGATCAAAAACGGTTTACATAATCCGGAACGCCGCATGATCGTGATGCTCCTGATCTCGCTTGCGGTGCTTGTTCCGTTCTATTTTCTGCGCGACTGGATCGAGCATGTCGCACAGACCTATCTGATCGCGCTGGGGTGTTTCTTCCTCTATACTGCGCTCATCCTCTTTTTGTCCGACAAATGCGTGACCGGAAAGAAGGAAGCCAAGGATCTGACATGGAAGGAAGCCCTCACCGTGGGTGTATTTCAGGCAGTTGCCCTGCTCCCCGGCGTTTCCCGAAGCGGTTCGACCATCTGCAGCGGTCTGTTTGCGGGCATGAACCGCGATACTGCTGTGAAATATTCCTTCATGCTCGGCATTCCCACAATTCTGGCAGGCTGTCTTGTGGAGATCAAGGATGCCATTTCCGAGGGCGTGATGCCGTGGAATGAGCTGCCGGTGTATCTGGTGGGCTTTGTTGTGGCAGCCGTTGTCGGCGTACTGGCGATCCGCATGGTGGATCTGCTGGTGAAATCCAATAAATTCAAATACTTTGCAGTGTACACCCTGCTGCTCGGTCTGGTCGTAATCGGCATTGGTATTTTCAGACTGGTGTGATAAAAAGAAAATCCCATGAAATAGGAACAACATTGTATCAAACGACAAAATATCCGGACTGCGTATCAGCAAGAAAGGAGTAAGGCGTGGCTGACGAAAAGAAAAGCAATGCCCCCAAAAAGAAAATCGAAGAACCCAAAAAGGAAGAACCGCCGAAAGAGGAAGAAAAAAAGGAAGAAAAAATCATAGATAATCATCAATGGTCGATCGTTCTCTTTGCAGCTGCGATCCTGCTGCTGCTGCTCGCACTCGTGCAGGGCAGCTCCGGCTGGTATGTGCTGCACAAAGCCCTCAAGGGCTTTTTCGGACTTCCCCTGCTGATGATCCCGATCATCCTCGGCTATATTGCACTGCGTCTGGATAAGGACGATAAACCGCAGAAAATCGCGAAAAGTACCCTGACCGGACTCATTGCTGTCGCATTCTTCTGTTCATTTCTGGAGATCATGTTCGGCGGCGGCAGACTGCTCGGCCATTCTTTCACCTCCGGTATGCAGATGCTTTACGAGGAGGGACTTGCATGGAGCGGCGGCGGTATGGTCAGTGCGCTGATCTCCATGCCCCTGCTGTCTACCTTTGGTGATATCGGTGCAAAGTTTATTATTTCCCTGATGACCTTTGTCAGTGGCATGTTCCTGACCAAGAAAACGCTGACGGAATTCCTGCATATGCTCGGCACGCCGTTCCGGACGCTGTGGAAGCTCCTGCATGAGGATTATGACGAGGACGAGATGCTGGAGGTCTACGAGGACGAGGAAGAAACCGAGCTTGCAGAGCTGGATCTGCGTGAGCAGGACGACAGCGATGCAGAGGCAATTGCCATTGCCGAAAGCACTTCACAGCCGCGTGCAGGCATTGAGATCGACGGCTTCCTGATGGATGTTCCGCTTGGTGAACCCAAGATGACCGAGGAAACCGATGAAACTGACGAAATCGGCGAAACTGACGAGATCGATGAAACAGAGAAAATGACAGATGAGGAAGAAGACTTCCTCGAAATGATGGGACAGACCTCTGCCGCAACGATCGCCGCAAACAACGCCGCGCTGGAGGATCTCCTGCGTCAGGCAAATTCCGAAAAATCACGGAAGAAGACAAAGGAAGAAGAACGGCAGGAGGCTGTGACAGAGATCGCGGTGGAGATCGCACAGCAGGCAGAAGCCGAAGAAACCGAGGGCGATTACCAGATGCCGCCCATCCGTTTCCTGCGCCGCGGTGAGAGCTACGGCAAAACCACAGAGGCAGAAAGGGACAAGGAAGAAGGCAGACAGAAGCTTATCAGCGTTCTGCAAAGCTTCAATATCAACGCGAAGATCGAACCCGAACATGTTTCACGCGGTCCGTCCGTTACCCGCTACGAGGTACAGCCGGAGGCAGGCATCAAGGTATCGCGCATTACCGGACTTGCGGATAATATCGCGCTGAGCCTTGCCGCAGAGAGCGTGCGTATCGAAGCCCCCATCCCCGGCAAGCCCGCCATCGGCATCGAAGTGCCGAACGCCAAAAAGGACATGGTTTCCCTGCGCGAGATCCTCGAATCTCCGCAGTTCCGCGACGCAGAGAGCAAGCTTGCCTTTGCGGTCGGCAAGGACATTGCCGGCAATGTCATCATCGGTGACATCGCCAAAATGCCCCATATGATTATCGCCGGAACGACCGGTTCCGGTAAGTCCGTCTGCACCAATTCCATCATCATGAGCATCCTCTATCACGCAAAGCCCACCGAGGTCAAGCTCATCCTGATCGACCCGAAGATCGTAGAATTCCGCGTGTATGACGGCATACCCCACCTGCTCATCCCCGTTGTCACCGATCCGAAGAAGGCTGCCGGTGCGCTCAACTGGGCAGTGCAGGAAATGCTCAGCCGCTACAGTACATTTGCCGATACCGGCGTGCGCGATCTCAATGACTACAACCGCCTGTGCCATGAGCGTGAGGATCTTGAACCCATGCCGCAGATCGTCATTGCCATCGACGAGCTGGCAGACCTGATGATGGCATCCTCCAAGGAAGTTGAGGACTCCATCTGCCGTCTGGCGCAGATGGCGCGTGCTGCCGGAATGCACCTGATCATCTCCACACAGCGTCCGACTGCGGATGTCGTGACAGGTCTGATCAAGGCGAACATCCCCAGCCGAATCGCGCTCTATGTTAAGGAAGCCATCAGCTCGCGCATCATCCTCGATACGGGCGGTGCGGAAAAGCTCCTCGGCAACGGCGACATGCTCTACCTGCCCAATGGTCAGCTCAAGCCCATCCGTGTGCAGGGCTGCTATGTTTCCACGCAGGAGATCGAGCGCGTGGTCGGCTTTGTCAAGAAGGAATCCGTCAGCGAGTATGACGAATCCATCATTCAGGCAGTCGAGCAGATCACCACTGCCAATAATCCGGAGAATGACAGTGCACCCGCTGAGGAAGTACAGGACAACGGCGATGCAGAGCTGATCGAAAAGGCGATCGAGGTCGTGGTCTATGCCGGACAGGCATCCACGAGCAATCTGCAAAGACGATTGAAGCTCGGCTATGCGCGTGCTGCAAGAATTATGGATGAGCTGGAGGAAATGGGCATTATCGGGCCTTATGAGGGCGCGAAGCCCCGCCGCGTGCTGCTCTCCAAGATGCAGTACGAGGAACGTAAGCAGCGCAAGGTAATGGAACAGCTTCAGGATGAAGTCGATCAGATCCAGAATGAAGCGGATGCTTCTGAAGAGACTGATTTTCCTGATGAAGAATAACAGGAGGGATGCGCAATGGCAGGACGAAAGAACCCTTTGCTTAGTCAGAAAGACTCAAAGAAAAAGATTCTGTATGTTATCGTTGTCGCTGTTTTGTTTGCGATTGCTTGTCTGAACAGTCAATTCGCACAGCAGGAAGAACTGCCGGAGGGGCAGATCGCGCTCTCCGATGCGGAGTTTCAGGTGCACGTCATTGATGTCGATCAGGCGGACAGTATTCTGGTCATCGCCGACGGCGAAGCCATGCTCATTGATGCCGCGGAATCCAAGAGTGCGCAGACCATCCTCGACTATCTTGATGCACAGGGCGTGAAAACGCTGAAATATGCGGCTGCCACCCATATGCACAACGACCATATCGGTGGTTATGCAAAGGTTTTTGCAGGAATCAAGGCGAAAACCGTTCTTGAACCGATCTATGCCGATTCTCTTGTGCCGACCACCAGAACCTATGAAAAATACCTCGATGGCATCGAAGTGACCGGAGCGAAGCTCCGCGCACCCAAGGCAGGTACGACCTATCAGCTCGGCGGCGCAGAGATCACCGTGCTCGGGCCGGTGTCGAAAAATGCGGACGACCTGAACAACACCTCCCTCGTCCTGCGCGTGGACTACGGCGACGTTTCCTGCCTGTTCACGGGCGATATGGAAAAGCCGGAGGAGGAGGAGATCCTCGCATCCGGTGCGGATCTCAACGTGGATTTCCTCAAGGTCGGTCATCACGGCGCAAAGACTTCCTCCAGCGAGGCGTTCCTTGCTGCTGTTACACCGCAGTATGCTGCCATTTCCTGCGGTAAGGACAATGACTACGGTCATCCCACGCCGGAGGCTCTCAAACGCCTGCGCGTGCATACGGACAACATCCTCACCACGATGGATGCGGGAACACTGGTGTTCTGCTATGACAAGGACACCGGAAAATGCAGCTTTGCAGGAACGAAAGAATAAGGAGTAAGCTATGATTATCATTGACAGGATCGAGGGCGATTATGCCGTTCTGGAAGCGGAGGAGGAAATGCTGCACATCGCCCTTTCCGAACTTCCGCCGGAAGCAGGCGAGGGAGATATCCTCATGCAGACCGAACAAGGCTGGATGATCGACACACAGGCGACACAGGAACGCCGTGAAGCCCTTGCCGCACGCAGACAGAGAATGCTGGAGGACGCGGACGAATGAAAACACTGATCATCGGCGGCGGTGCTGCCGGATGCTATGCAGCCATCCATGCCGCATATGCCGGACAAAAGGTGCAGGTCATCGAAAAGAATCCGGTCATCGGAAAAAAACTGCGCATCACCGGAAAGGGACGCTGCAACCTGACCAACGACTGTGACCTTGACACCCTCATGCAGAACATCCCCTGCGGCGGCAGATTTCTCTACAGTGCCTTTGCCGCATGTTCTCCGCAGGATGTCATGGCGTATTTTGAAAGCCTCGGCGTGCGGCTGAAGGTCGAGCGCGGCAATCGGGTATTTCCCGTCAGCGATCAGGCAGCAGAGATCGTCAATGCCCTTTATGATGAAATGAAGCGCACGGGCGTGGAGATCATCAGCGGCACGGTCACGGAGCTTTGCATCACGGACGGTGTCTGCACGGGCGTGAAATGCGGCGACAGGGAATACCGCGCCGACCGCGTGATCCTCGCGGCAGGCGGTGCGACCTACCCCGCGACCGGCTCGGACGGCAGCGGATACCGCCTTGCGGAACTGGCAGGGCACACCATCAGCCCCCTGCGCCCCTCCCTCGTGCCGCTGGAAACGCTGGAGCGCGACTGCGCGGAAATGATGGGCATTTCCCTGAAAAACGTCACACTGCGCCTGAAACGCGACGGCAAGACCGTCTATGAGGAACTGGGTGAGATGCTGTTCACGCATTTCGGCGTGTCCGGACCTCTGGTGCTCAGCGCATCGGCACATATGGACAAGGACGGACTGTACACCTTACATATCGACATGAAGCCCGCACTCGACATGGAACAGCTCGACAAGCGGCTGCAGCGCGAGATCGCCGCACAGCCGAACAAGCAGCTGCCCTCCCTGATGCGTAAGCTCGTCCCCGCCGGCATGGTGTCACCCATGCTTGGCAGATGTGCGTTTCCGCCGTATCTGCGCGGTAATTCCCTGACCAAGGAGCAGCGCAGAAAGATCTGCGAGGTGCTCAAGGATTTCAGCTTCACCGTCAGGGGAACACGCCCCATCGCCGAAGGCATCATTACAAGGGGCGGTGTGCTCTGCAAGGAGGTCTCCCCGAAAACGATGGAGTCAAAACTTGTGAAAGGGCTGTATTTCGCCGGAGAAGTCCTCGATGCGGATGCCTATACCGGCGGTTTTAATCTGCAAATTGCATTTGCGACCGCATTTCTTGCGGCAAATGCCGAATGATACATATAAAGGAGTTTGTTATGAAAACAGTCAACATTGCCATTGATGGCCCCGGAGGGGCTGGAAAAAGCAGCATTTCCCGCACAGTTGCCAACGAGCTTGGCTTCATCCATGCCGATACAGGTGCGCTCTACCGCGCCATCGGTCTGTATGCGATCCGCAATCATTGTCTGGAAAATGGCGCAGTTGCGTCAGAAATTGACAATATCCATGTCGAGCTGAAATTCATCGGCGGTATGCAGCGTGTCCTGCTCAACGGTGAGGATGTGACCGACTACATCCGCAGCCCTGAGGTGTCCATGGCGGCATCCAAGGTGTCCGCAGTGCCTGAGGTGCGTGCGCTGCTGCTCGACCTCCAGAAGAAGATCGCCGCTGAAAACAACGTCATCATGGACGGCAGAGATATCGGTGCAGTCGTGCTGCCCGATGCGGATCTGAAAATCTACCTGACCGCCTCCGCCGAGGAACGCGCAAGCCGCCGCTATCTGGAGCTTCGCGAAAAGCCGGAGTGCCCGTCCTATGAACAGATCCTTGCGGACATTGAAGCACGCGACTATGCGGACATGCACCGCGATATCGCCCCTCTCCAGCAGGCAGAGGACGCTGTGCTGGTGGATACCACGAACATGGGCTTCAACGAGGTCGTGGAGCATATCACTGCGATGATCCAGGAAGTCATGGATTGACAGAGGTGACACTATGCTGTATCATCTGGTAGTTTTTTTAGTGCGGATCGCTTTTGCGGTATGGTACAATATCAAGGTGGAGGGACGCGAAAACATCCCGAAAAAAGGCGCGTATATCTTCGCCTCCAATCACCGCAGCTACGCCGATCCCGTGCTGGTCGTCATCTGCGGCAGAGGACGCTTCAGCTTCATGGCAAAGTCCGAGCTGTTTGAAAAGAAAGCGTTCAGCCTGCTCATCCGCGCACTCGGCGCATTTCCTGTGGAGCGCGGAAAGGGCGATACTGCTGCCATTGACCGCGCCATCTCACGCGTGCAGGAGGGTTCGCATCTCCTGATCTTCCCTGAGGGCACACGCAGCAAAACCGGCAAGGTCGGCAAGGGAAAGACCGGCGTTGCCCTGATCGCGGCACAGGCGGGCGCGGATGTCATTCCGGTAGGCTTGAATTTTGAAGGCAAGCTGCATTTCCGCAGCAAGATCGTTGTGCGCTACGGAAAGCCCATCCCTGCGGCACAGCTTGCACTTGCAGAGGGCTTGAACGAGCGCGAAATGCTTCGTTCCCTGAAAAAGAACGTTGTTCCGCCCATCATGGACGGTATCCGTGCACTGGTCGATGAACCGGCGGAGCTGCCCATGACGCAGGAAACTGAGGAAACTATGGAAAAGGAGCTGAGCTGAAGATGCAGATCACAGTTGCAGAATCCGCTGGCTTCTGCTTCGGCGTAAACCGCGCCGTGCAGATGGTCTACCGCGCACTCGAACGGAAAGAGCCGGTCGCTACACTCGGCCCGATCATCCACAACCGCGATGTGGTGGACGATATGGTCAGACGCGGCGCACGCATCATTGAGGATGTCAGTGAGCTGCGGGAGGGCGAGCATGTCGTCATCCGTTCCCACGGTGTCGGAAGAAGCGTTTATGAGGAGATCGCCAAGCGTGGAAACCCCGTGATCGACGCAACCTGCCCCTTTGTGACACGCATCCACAAGATCGTTGCAGAAAAAACCGCAGAGGGCTATTTCATCCTGATCGCCGGTGATGAAAGCCATCCGGAGGTGCAGGGGATCGTTGGTCATTGTGACGAAAAT
>CALGTT010000119.1 GCA_937901485.1 uncultured Ruminococcus sp. | reverse complement strand
GCTACTGGGAAAAGGTCGAACCGCAGCGGGATTTCTCGAAATTCCTGCTGTATGTCTCCCTGTTCCCGCAGCTCATTGCAGGACCGATCGTCCGCTACAGCACCATTGCCGCGGAGATCGACCAGCGGCGTACAACGCTTGAGGATCTCAGCTGCGGTCTGTCGCGTTTTGTGATCGGTCTTTCCAAAAAGGTCATCCTTGCCGATCAGCTGTTCCGCATCGTGGATGATTTTCTCGGCGGCAGTCCGGAGTCACTCACCATACTCGGCACATGGTACGGCGTGATCCTGTATTCCCTGTACATCTACTTTGATTTTTCCGGCTATTCCGATATGGCGATCGGTCTTGGCAGGATCTTCGGATTTCACTTTGACGAAAACTTCCGCCATCCGTTCCTCTGCAAGGACATCACGGAATTCTGGCAGAGATGGCACATCTCCCTCGGTTCATTCTTCCGCGATTACCTGCTTCCGCTGCCGGTATTCGGTCTGCGCAACAAATACCTGAGCCTGTTTCTGGTATGGTTCTGCACCGGACTCTGGCACGGCGCAAGCTGGAACTACATCCTCTGGGGACTGTATTACGGCGCATTCATCATGCTGGAAACAAAGCTCGGCAAGAAGAAAATGCGCAGCTTCCCGCTGGCGGCACGGCATGTCTACAGCAAGCTTGTGATCATCATCGGCTTTGGTATTTTCTACTTTGAGGACGGCGGACAGCTGCTGACCTTCCTGCGCAACCTGACCTTCTTCAATCCCAATGGCTTTGTCAGCACGATGGAGCAGGTGTCCTTCTGCAACAATCTCTTTCTTATCATTGCAGCTATCATCTGCACATTCCCCATTCTGGAGCTGCCAAAGAAAATTGCCGAGCGTTCGCAGAATGCAAAGTTTGCGGTTTCCCTGCTGGGAACAGCGGTCAACGCACTCCTGCTGATCACGAGCAGCATTCTTCTTGTGGATGCCACCACAAAGGCATTCCTCTACTACCGCTTCTAAGGAGGGACCAGTATGGAACAGAACAATGATTCCCAGATCGACATTTCACTGCCCACACCTCCCGCACCTGAAAAGCCGCCGAAACGCCCTCCGATGAATCCGGAGCACCGGCTTTACTCCATCAATTCACTCGTGCTGGTGTCCGTGATCGCTGCGATCTCCTGCTTTCTGATCTTCGGAAAACGTTCCGTTACTTCGTCGGAAGAAAACCGCGATCTTGCCAAGTGTCCGAAATTCTCGCTTTCGTCGTATTTTGACGGAACATTTACAGCAGAATTTTCCGAGTTTTTCAACGATACCGTCCCCATGCGCAGTTTTTTCAAGGGCGTGATCTCTGATTTCCGCGGCAGTCTCGGCGTTCCGTATGATGACGGTGTGATCCTCATCGGCGGCGTTCCTGCCATTGAGCAGGAGGAAAAGGAAACTGAGCCGCACACACAGTTTGCGCCCATGGAGGTGCATCCGACTGTGCCTACGGAGGCTGTCCAGACAACAAGACCGCCCATGCAGACCACAGCTCCGGCAGAAACCACGACAGCCGCCACAACTGTCCCTGAGGAACAGGAGGAGGATTTTGAAGGTGAGATCGCCAATAATATCCTCATCGTCAAGGACCGCGGACTGATGCTCTACGGCGGCACAAAATCCAACGCCGAATACTACGCCGAAACCCTCAACGCGTACAAGGAAGCTCTGGGGGACGGTGTGAGGATCTACTCCCTCGTTGCCCCGACTGCCGTTTCCTACTATCTTCC
>CALGTT010000118.1 GCA_937901485.1 uncultured Ruminococcus sp. | reverse complement strand
TTCTCATGGTTGCCTGACGGGTGCATGTGCAGATTTCCGCTGTCACTGCATCGCCCACGGACAGACTGCCGGATTCTACAGTACCCAGATGCAGGTAGTGTCCGTCCTCGTCCTTGGTTACAGCAGTTACCTTGAATTCACCGCCGTTTGCGGTAATTGTACCAATATCGCTCACCTGACCGCCGCTTTCTGCATAGAACGGTGTGCGGTCGAGCACGAGTGCTGCGGCATCATCCGCAACGATGCTCTCGGTCACTGCCTGATCCTTGACGATCGCAAGGATCTTTGCGTCCGCGGTGTATTCCTTGTAGCCGACAAATGCAGTTGCTTCTGCCTCGATCTTCACGCTGTTGTCAGCCCAGGAGGAGCTTGCCTTTGCCAGATGGTCAGCCTTTGCGGTTTCGCGCTGCTTCTTGACCAGTGCTCTGTAGCCGTCCTCGTCCACAGCAAAGCCGCGCTCTGCTGCGATCTCCACTGTCAGGTCGAACGGGAAGCCGTAGGTATCGCTGAGCTTGAAGATGTCCTCGCCTGCAAGTGTCCTGCAGTTCTCGGACTCTGCCTTGTCCATCACCTGATTGAGCAGCTCCATGCCCTTGTCGATGGTCTTAGCAAAAGCCTCTTCCTCAACCTTGATGATCTTCTTGATGTATGCACGCTTCTCCTCCAGTTCAGGATATGCGTTCTTGTTTTCGTTGATCACGGTATCGCATACTTCATGCAGGAATGTACCCTCGATGCCGATCATTCTGCCGTGTCTTGCAGCTCTTCTCAGCAGACGGCGGAGGACATAGCCCCTGCCCTCATTGGACGGAAGAACGCCGTCACCAACCATGAATGTGGTGCTTCTGATATGGTCTGTGATAACACGCAGGGAAACGTCCGTATTCTCGTTGCCCTCCTTATAGGTCACGCCGGACAGCTTCTGGATGTGCTTCATGATGTTCTGCACGGTGTCCACCTCAAAGAGGTTGTCCACGCCCTGCATTACGCAGGCAAGACGCTCCAGTCCCATGCCGGTGTCGATGTTCTTGTGTTCCATCTCGGTGTAGTTGCCGTTGCCGTCGCTGTCGAACTGGCTGAACACGAGGTTCCATACTTCGACAAAGCGGTCGCATTCGCAGCCGACCTTGCAGTCGGGAGAACCGCAGCCATGTGCTGCGCCGCGGTCGAAATAGATCTCCGAGCACGGGCCGCACGGACCGGAACCATGCTCCCAGAAATTGTCCTCTCTGCCGAGTCTTACCATGTGCTCATGGGCAACACCGATCTCCTGTGTCCAGATGTCGTATGCTTCGTCATCATCGGTGAACACGGAAACATAGAGCAGCTCCTCAGGCATTTCGAGAACCTTGGTGAAGAATTCCCAAGCCCACTGGATTGCTTCTCTCTTGAAGTAATCGCCGAACGAGAAGTTGCCGAGCATTTCGAAATAAGTACCATGTCTTGCAGTCTTGCCGACATTCTCAATATCGGGGGTGCGGATGCACTTCTGACATGTGGTCACGCGCTTGTTGGGCGGTACAGCCTGACCGAGGAAGAACTTCTTCAGCGGTGCCATACCGGAATTGATCAGCAGAAGGCTCTTGTCGCCCTGCGGTACGAGGGAGGCACTTGCCATTCTGGTATGATTCTTGCTTTCAAAAAAGGACAGATACTGCTCACGCAGGTCGTTAAGTCCACGCCATTCCATAAAAATTCACTCCAAAAATATAATTTTCCAACTGGACACAAAAAAGCCCTGACAGCGTCAGGGCATACTCCGGTCCTGTTGCGATACATTTACAGTATACCAGATTTTCGGCAAAAAGTCAATTGTTTTGCAAAATTTTTTCAGCAATCGTTCCTTCACCGCACTCCACCGTGATCCGATCCGCGATCTCCCGAAAGATGGGCGCGGCGGCATCATTCCCATAGCCCCCGTCCTCCACAAGTACTGTGACCGCATACTGCGGTGCTTCGATCGGAAAATAGCCCGTGATCCATGCATGGCAGTACTCCGTGCCGTCCTCGTCATAGCGTCCGGTCTGGGCGGTGGAGGTCTTGGCGGCGGCAAAGACATGTTCGGGAACGGCGTTCGATTCCTCGTTCTCATTGACCGCGGAGATCATCAGACCTTGCAGGTAGTACGCGGCATTGCGCGGAATCGCCTTGGCGTACATGGGGGCTTTGGCGTTTTCAAGTGTTTTCCCATCGAGCGAATAGCCGGAAATCAGCCTTGCCACGGGCATTTCCCCGTCATTGGCAATGCCGCAGGTCATCTGACAGATCTGCAGGGGGCTTGCGGTGAGAAATCCCTGTCCGAAGCAGAAATTTGCCTTTTCTGCCGGCAGCTCCAGCTGTGCTTGTGTCGGCAGATTCCCTCCGGCGGACACGATGCTGCTCGTCAGGTGGATCTGCGTGCCGAAGCCGAAATTCTGGGCAGTCGTGCGCAGGATATCGGGCTGGAGGAACTGGCTCAGCTCCACAAAATAGGCATTGCAGGAGTAGATCATCGCCTGCCGCATGTCCACCATCCCATGCCCGCGCCAGTCGTGACAGCGGAAGAGCTGACCGGAGATCTCCGTTTTGCCCGTGCACTCCGCCGCATAACGCGTCAAGCCCTGCGTGTACGTCGCGGCGGCGGTCATAAGCTTGAAGATCGAACCGACACTGTAGGTGTACAGACAGCGATTGATGAGGGGGCTGTTCTCATCCTCCAGAGCCGCGGCGATATCATCGGGGGAATAGGTCGGAAAGCTTGCCATGGCAAGAATATCTCCGGTTTCCACCTCCATGACGATGACCGCGCCCTTTTCGATATCCGCCGCGCTTTCCTCGCAGATGCGCTGTATCTTCGCATCAAGCGTGGTCACGACATTGCCGTTCAAGTTCCCGATCGGGGAAATTTCGGGCGGCACGCCGCGCAGGACATCCCCGACCGCATTCACCGCAAAGGTCACATCAGCGGTGTCCCTTGTACCGCGCAGGATGCTGTCATAATCGGATTCCAGCCCCGTCACGCCCTCCCCTTCGAGCGTGTAGCCGATGACATGCTGCGCAAGCCGGGCGTGCGTGCGGCGCAAAGGGGCATCGAGCACGATGATATCCTCGGACGCAAACTCGTCCGTATCCACGCGGCAGGAAAACGGCGCGTTGCTGCGGATTCCGGCGATCACATCCTGTGCGCTTTCCATGTGGGGCAGCAGCTCCGCGAGGGCTTCCGGCGTGGGCAGGACAACGGCATAATGGGCGGTTTCGGCATTGACCAGCGGCACGAAATTCCGGTCGAAGATCGTCCCCTCGGCGTGGGCGGCGGTGATGGTGCGGCTGCTCTGGCGCAGTGCCGCCTGCGCATAACCGCCGCTTTTCATGTGCACGGCGATCACAGCAACAAGGAGCGTGAAGCCCATGATGAGGGCGGCGGCGGTGAATGTCATTCGTTTGTGCATGAAAAACCTCCCGATACTCTTTTGAAGGAGTATGGGAGGGGATCTTCAGAATATGCAGGGAGGGCGGTCATCCCTCCAGAATCACCGTAAACGGCCCGTCATTGCAAAGGCTCACCTGCATCATCGCGCCGAACACGCCGTGTTCCACGTTTTTCACCTGCCC
>CALGTT010000117.1 GCA_937901485.1 uncultured Ruminococcus sp. | reverse complement strand
GAAAGCTGAATGAATATAAGAGAGATACAAGAATTACTTTGACATTCCTCTGAAAGTGCCGGCAGGCTCCGGCTGCACCTACTCTGCGAATGACTGCTCCGTTGGTGACGTTGACGGTGACGGTCAGTATGAGATCTTCGTAAAGTGGGATCCCTCCAACCAGAAGGATAACTCTCAGGACGGTTATACCGGCAATGTATACATCGACTGCTACACCCTCGAAGGCAAGCAGCTCTGGAGAATCGACCTCGGTAAGAACATCCGCGCAGGCGCACATTATACACAGTTCCTCGTTGCGGACTTCGACCTTGACGGTAAGGCAGAAATGACATGTAAGACCGCTGACGGTACAGTGGACGGCACGGGCAAGGTCATCGGCGATAAGAGCAAGGACTACCGCAATAACAAGGGATATATCCTCTCCGGTCCGGAGTACTACACATTGTTTGACGGCGCGACCGGTAAGGCTCTGGATACTGTGGAGTACGCTGTACCGAGAGGCAAGGTAAGCGACTGGGGTGACAACTATGGTAACCGTGTTGACCGTTTCAACGGTGCAGTGGTTTACCTTGACGGTGTCAGACCGAGTGCAGTATCCGGCAGAGGCTATTACACAAGATTGACAGCAGTTGCTTATGATGTAGTGGATAAGAAGCTTGTAAAGCGTTGGGTATATGATTCCGGCAATGATCCGAAGAAGGGCTACCACAACGGCAACCACAACTGTATGGCTGCTGACGTAGATAACGACGGCAAGCAGGAGCTTTGCTTTGGTTCTACTACAATTGATGACAACGGCAAGCTGCTCTGGTGCAACAATCAGGGACATGGTGACGCAATGCACCTCGGTGATTTCCTCCCCGACCGCAAGGGACTGGAGCTGTGGATGTGCCATGAGAACTCTCCCTACGGCGTATCCCTCATTGATGCAGCAACAGGTAAGAACATCTTCCATAAGAATCACAGCAAGGATACAGGACGCGCTTGCTGCGGCAACATCCTCGCAAGCAATCCCGGCGCAGAGTTCTGGGGCGCGACAGGCAACGACATCTTCAATGCCAGCGGTAAGACGATCGCAACCAACAAGCCTGCACAGAATTTCATGATCTACTGGGACGGCGACCTCGAACGTGAGATCCTCGACGGCACCAAGATCGACAAGTATGTAAGCACCAGCAAGATCAACCGTCTGCTGACGGCTGACGGCTGTGCTGCAAATAACGGCTCCAAGAACAACCCCGGTCTGGCTGCGGATATCTTCGGCGACTGGCGTGAGGAGCTTGTGCTGAGAACCAGCGACAGCAAATACCTGCGTGTATACGCAACCTCTTACACGACCGACATCCGCCTGACCACCCTGATGCACGACGTACAGTATCGTACACAGGCGGCAGGCGAGCAGAACTGCTATAACCAGCCCGCACACCCGAGCTTCTATCTTGGCTCAGATGAAGCTCTGCCTGAGAGACCGGCAGTCACGATCAAAGGTTCTTCCAGCCAGCCCTCTCAGCCCGTTCAGACAACGGAACCTCAGGCAACGACAGCTCCGCAGGCAACCACAGCTCCTCCTGCATCCAGCTCCCTTTCGACAACCCCTGTTCAGCCCTCTGAACTTCAGGATGGTGCGATTTACATGCTGAAGAACGTGAACAGCGGTCTGTATCTGAATGTAGAAGGCAGTACAGCTGCAAACAGCACGAACGTGCAGCAGTGGAACGGCGGCGCAGGCAATGCGAGCAACTGGAAGGCAGTAGCTGTTGGAAACGGCTATTATACGCTGATTTCTCAGGTGGGTGACGGTAATACCTATGCTCTGGATGTATCCGCGAAGAAGACCGATGACGGCACGAACATCGAGATCTACACCAACAAGGGCGGCGACAACCAGCAGTTCAAGTTTGTCAAGCAGGATGATGGCTCTTACATTATTACTACCAAGATCACAGGCGATGCTTCCTGTATCGAGGTCAATGCCAAGAGCACAGAAGCCGGCGCAAACATTCAGCAGTGGGCAGTGAACGGCGGCGCAAATCAGAGATGGATTCTCGAAGCTGTTTCCTCCAACGTACCCGCACAGACCACTGCACCGGCAGCGACAACAACTGCTGCACCGGCAACTCCTGCACAGACAAGCACTCAGCCGACAACACAGCCGACTCAGCCGACAACACAGCCGACACAGCCGACAACACAGCAGACACAGCCGACAACACAGCAGACTCAGCCTGTTCAGGTGACTGTTTACGGTGATATTGACGGCAACAGCTCTGTAGACCTCCTTGACGTTCTGGCTCTGAACCGCCATCTGCTGGCAGGTCAGCCGATTTCCGATCAGGGCAAGAGGAATGCAGATGTGGACGGCGATGGTGTTCCGACATCCGTGGATGCACTGAATATTCTGAAGTTTACAATTGGTTTGGTAGATTCTCTTCCGATCAGATAAATTCTAAAAATGCCGCACTTTCCCCAAAGATCGTGCGGCATTGCACAAAATGAGGTGTTGATAATGAGTAAGAAAAACAGATTTGCAGCATTTGCTTCGGCACTTGCTCTGACTCTTGGAATGCTCCCGTCCGGCTTTGCGGCAACAACGGCAAAGGCAGCGGCAGATTCCTATAAATTCGATCTTGGCAACAAGGCACAGAGCGGCTACACGAGCGTCAGCGCGGCAGACCGCTACAGCGCAGGCAAGGGCTACGGCTTCTCGGCTGCTTCCGGTGTCAAGGATGTGGCAGCATCCGGCAGCGGCGCACTCAGCGACGCTGTGCAGTTCTCCAGCTCCACGACGTTCAATGTGGATCTCGACAAGGGACTTTACCGTGTCAAGGTCACACTCGGCAATACCAGCCGTACCAGTGTTTATATGGAGAACATGCTCCAGATCGTCAATATGACAGGCAATAATGCGGTGGATGAGATCCTCATTCCGGTAACGGACGGACAGCTCAACATCCGCGCAGCAGCCGGAAAATCCGGTTATGCCTACACCATCAGTGCCATTGAGATCGACAAGGTGTCCAGCGATCCGACACATCCCAAGACTGTATGGTTCTGCGGTGACTCCACTGTCTGCAATTACTATCCCAAGGCAACCAGCAATCAGGCAGGCTGGGCGCAGGTGATCAACGAGTACATCGACAAGAGCTGGAATGTCCGCAATATGGCAGCCAGCGGTCAGTATGCAAAGGGCTTTGTAGATGCCGGACAGTTCGATGCCATCGAATATTATGGCAAGAAGGGCGATATTTACGTTATCTCCATCGGTATCAACGATACCAACTATTCCAATGCAACAGAATATTATAATGTAGTCACCGATATGACCAAGCGTGCAAAGAAGAAGGGCATGGAAGTCATTCTCGTCAAGCAGCAGGGAAGAAAGGGCGACTACACCAAGAATCCGCTGCTGAAAAGCCGCTATTATGCCGCACAGCTTGACCAGATCGGCAAGGAGCAGAATGTACAGGTTGTCGATTTGTTCAACCTGTTCCAGAATCGCTGTGTACAGATGGGCGCGAGCAAGGCGGATGCGCTGTACATTGACAATGTACATCCGAACCGTCAGGGCGCGAAGATTCTCGCAGAGCTGTTCTCCAAGCAGGTGGACTGGAGCAGCAGCGGTACGGATGTACCGGCAGCCACCACAGCTCCGGCACAGACCACAGCTCCCGCACAGACCACCCCTCCCGTACAGGCATCCGAGCTGACTGACGGTGCGGTATACATGCTCAAGAACGTCAACAGCGGACTGTATCTGGACGTGGACGGCGGTACATCGGCAAACAGCACCAATGTACAGCAGTACACAGGCGGCGACCAGCGCGACAGCATTTGCTGGAAGGCAGAGGCAGTGGGCAATGGTTACTATGCACTGATCTCCCAGGTGGGTGACGGTGCGACCGATGCACTG
>CALGTT010000116.1 GCA_937901485.1 uncultured Ruminococcus sp. | reverse complement strand
CACGGAAAATGCAGAGATCCATATTTACATCGGACTGAAAAGCAGCTGATAATCCCCTATTCCCCGCGCTTTTTCCACCTCCGCAAAAATTTCTGAAAATTTTTTGCAAAATCCTGTCCGATTTCCTCCCCTGTGTCCGAATGTATGTTATGCAAGCGGGGAAAGTCCCCGGAAATACATAGGACATATATGGAGGTACATGATGAACATGACAAAACTGACAGCAGGATTTCTCGCGGCAGCCATGATGCTGACCGGAACAGCAGCCTTTACAGAAACAGACAGCCTGACCGCATCCGCAGAGATGGCTCTGCCTGACAAATACGATCCCCGTCCGGACGGCACGGTAACGCCCGTGCGCAATCAGGAGCAATACGGCACCTGCTGGGCGCACGCGCTGGTCGGCTCGCTCGAAAGCTCCCTGATCCCCTATGATCCGGAGGTCGATCTCTCCGAATGGTATCTTGCCTACACAGCGTATCTTGAAGGAAATGACAGCAGCTTTGAAGAACTGCTCGAATCCGGCGGCAATTATGAATGTGTCGCCAGTGCAATTGCATCCGGCAAAGGACTTGTTTCGGAATCGCTGATACCCTACGGCAATTTTGAGGTGCTCGGTGATACGTCGGCATACAATGACCCCTGCGGCGGTTCGGAGTATCTGGTGACGGAAGCTCTGGAATTCCCGTATGACAAGAATGACATCGACTACTATGAGAATTGCAGCCGCATCAAGGAGTATCTCTACAGCGGCAAGGCTCTGTATTTCTGCTATATGGAGGACGATGCTTTCCGGGACTATGATTACGCTTCCTACCATTCGCCGGAACACCTGTCGAATGATATAGAAGCCACATTCCATGCAGTCACCATTGTCGGCTGGGATGACAATTTCCCGAAAGAGAATTTCGTGGAACCTGCCTCCAAGGACGGTGCATGGCTTGCCAAGAACAGTTGGGGTGACTGGCAGTGTGACAACGGTTATTTCTGGATCTCCTATGATCAAACAGCAGACGCTCCCCTGGTCGGTCTTTCCGCAGTACCGGCGGAGAAATATGACGATGTACACGGCTATGAGCTGACGGGCGGCAATGGTTACTGGTTTGATGTACCGTCCCGCACCAGCGGTGCGATGGCAAACCTGTTCACAGCAACGGAGGACACCTTTGTCACAGCGGTTACATTCATGTCGGAAATAGACAATGACGCATATACCATCACGGTCTATACAGATCTGACCGATCCGACACTCCCCACCTCCGGCACACCGCATTCCGTAACCACGGGTGAGCTGCTGACGAAAGGTCTGCACACCGCAGAACTGACAGAGCCGGTTGCCATCGGGGCGGGCGAAACCTACGCTGTTGTCGTGGAGCAAAGCGGCGCATCCGATACAAGCCATGTTTATGCTGAATTCAATTTTGAACAGTGCATCTATGACGCTGAGGGTAATCTGCTGTCAGCGAATACGACCAATAGTTTCACACCGGTACCGGGACGCAGTTTCCTCTGTCTGGATGGTGAAAACTGGGTGGATACCTATGATCTGCGTTATGAGGATACGTTTACGACAACGGACGATTACGGCGAAGAGCTGACCATTCACAGCACAGAACAGATAGGTGCTGCCTACATCACAGCACTGACGAACAAGCCCGATTCCGTGCAGTTCTCCGCATACAGCGATACGCTGTGCATCGGGGAGGAGATCACACTTTCCAGCTACGGCGGCGGCGAGATCCTGTATTCTGTGAACGGCGGTGCATATACCGTGTATTCCGAACCGATCGTGTTCACGGAAGATATGACCATTTCCGCATACTGTGAGGGCGGCGAGGTACGCGAGCATTCGTATACCGTGCGTGACACAAAGCTCTATGATATGCAGCTTCGTACGGTTCATGAGGACGGCAGTTGTCCGCTGGCGGATGTTTATTTCACAGAGACTGCCGAAAACCGCTGCGAGGCAGATGTGGAAGTGTTTCTGGAGGATATGATCGGTGCAGATGTGCGCCTGTACACAAACGGCACTGTGACCTGCAACGGGCAGGAAATCACCGAGGGTGAGACTCTGCACATCGAATGTACCCTTGGAAGCGAGCTGGTATTCACAGCTGTGGGCGATGGCATGGAAACGACCGAATACATCATCAGGTTTGTTGAATATGATAAGTCCATGACCTATGGTGATCTGGACATGGACGGCGAATATACCGCAATGGATGCGGCGGCAGTCCTGACCTATGCGGCGGCGGCAGGCATCGGCGAACCGCCCGCACTGCCGGATGAAAACTGGTTGCTGCGTGCGGACATGAATCTCAACAGCATGGCAGATGCAGAGGACGCGGCAACCATCCTGATGTTCGCGGCTGAATGCGGCGCGTATTAAATATCAACATTGGAGCGTGTGCGAAAGTACACGCTCTTTTTTTTGCAAGCTTTCCAGCCATTGACGGAACATTGTACCCGTGCTATAATAAAGCTGTCAGGCAGAATTTTTGTGCCGCCTGAAAAATCTTTCAGAAAAGTGTAACACTTTTCCGATCCCCTTCGTTTGTATAGAATAGAAGCCAAAATGCGCATAGAAGCTTTTAATAAGGAGAAACCATATGACGGAGCGTGAACTGCGAGAGCTGGTCAGCATCTCTCAGGAGGATGGTTTCAAGGCACTTTTTCAGCAATACCAGAGCTATGTGTATACCATTGTGTGGAATCATCTGCGCACTTACGGCACGGCAGAGGATGCCGAAGAATGCATCAGCGATGTGTTTTTGCAGGTGTTCCTCCATTTTGAGGAGATCGGGGACGGCTCATTGCAGGCATATATCGGTACGGTCGCAAAGAATAAGGCAATTGATTACGCCCGCAGACTGCGCTCTTTGAACGGACGCGCGGACGAGCACACGGAGCTGTCCGAGATCCCCTCCGAGGAAAATGTCGAGCAGGAAATAGAAGTCTGTCTGGAGCATCAGCTCCTGTACCAGAAAATACAGGAGCTGGGCGAACCGGATACTACCATCCTGATACTGAAATACTTCTACCGCCGAAAATCCTCGGATATCGCCAAACAGGTACATATGACTCCCATTGCAGTCAGAGTGCGCTTGAACCGTGCACTGAAGAAACTACGCCGACTATTGAACAATGAAGAAGAATTCCGATAGCGAGGTGACTTTTATGCATCATCAGAATATCATCCGCACACTGCATCGGACGGATGCAGTCACTGCGCAGAATATTATGGAACAGTATCCCGCACAATGGGATATGGACAGGGTATTCCGAAAAACCTACCAGAAATACCTTGCCGCGAAACAGGCAGAAATGCAGGGAGCTGCTCTGACCGATACCGCCGCAGAGAATGCGGTCTGCCGGAATCAGCGCACCAATGCGCAGAGATTCTGGAAAGCCGGCGGCTATGCAGTCTGTGCCGCTGCCTATCTGGGCATTTTCCTGTTCATCCTCAGAACCAACGGACAGCAGGGAGAGATCCCGAAGATCCCGCAGGAGAGCAGCGACATTCCCCATACCGACACCATCACCGAACCGCCGACCACTGCCCCCGTACTGGGCACACACACACAGCCCCCCACTGCCGCACAGACGAGCATGGAAACCATTATGGATACCATCGAAACCACATCACAGACGAGCACGGAGCTGACCGACGCGCCGACGGAAGCAACGGAAACCGAGCCGACCGCGCAGATCGACGCAACGGAAACACAGACCGCGCCAGCCATTGAAGTGACTGCCGCGCCGGAAACATCGACAGCGCAGACCGAACCCGAAACCACACCCGATACCACAACGGCTACGACCGAAACCACTCCCGAAACGACCGAAGAACCCGTCGAAGACACCGAACATACCGTCGAAACCGACAACAAGATGTTCAAGATCATCCGC
>CALGTT010000115.1 GCA_937901485.1 uncultured Ruminococcus sp. | reverse complement strand
AATGAGATGGCTTTTTCTGAAAGTTTCACAAGTTTTCTTGCGGGGGCGGCGGCATCGTGGGCTTTGAGCATCTCTTTGTACTCTTTCACATCGGTTGCAGTTTTCGCAACCACGGCGATGAAGTTGTCAAAGTCGCCACTCAGCTGTTTCAGGAACTTGTTTGAGGGATCCTTGGCAAGCGCCCTGCCCAGCAGAGCACGGGGGGCTTTCAGGCGGGGAAGCGCATAGCAGTTGTAACGGGGATCTTCACGGAATCCGGCGCCTTCAAGAAGTTTTTCCATGGCGGTGTAGAAGCTTTTCAGTTCTTTGCTGGATTTGGGAGCGGCAAGAGCACAGAATTCGTCGATCAGTTTTTCAGTGTCGAGAGCGGTGTCGAACATCAGCGCACTGTGGATGTAGGTGTTGAGAGCGCTGAATGAGTAGGGCACTTTTGATCTGCCTTCAGACATGTTGCTGCCTTCGGCGGCGGCACTGCGGGCGGCGTGCTCCTGGGCAACCTCCTGGGCAAGCTGACCGGCGGTAAGATCAACCCGCTGATCGGTTCTGCCGGTGTATCCGCTGTACCGATGGCAGCGCGTATTTCCCAGAAGGTCGGCGCACAGACCGATCCGACCAACTTCCTGCTCATGCACGCTATGGGCCCGAACGTTGCCGGTGTTATCGGTTCTGCTGTGGCAGCCGGCGTACTGCTGAGCGTAGTGGCATATTAAGTTTTTGTGAACATACTCCCCGATTTTTGATGATCGGGGAGTTTTTCTGTGTGCATATTGTGGAAATTCCCCCTTTTCTCTTTACAAATGACAGTTTTTGTGGTAAACTATAATAGTATGGAGCATACGGAAAGGAGCTTTACTATGTCCGATGAATATAACACATCCCATGATCAGCAGGATCTGTACAAATTAAGACGCATCACACTCATTGAAGGCGGCGTGATCGCGCTGCTGGTCTGCATGATGATCGGCATGTCCATTGCAATGATCGTGCGCAAGCCGGAAACTGTTCCGGTTTCATTGGAAACGACTGAGCCTGTGCAGACACAGCCAACTGAAGCGACCACTGAAAAGCGTGACAGCATTTTTATCATTCAGGATGGTGTTGACGGTGAGATCTACCTTCCGGTCATTCCGAATGTACCGCTTTGTGAACTTGATCAGGAGAATATCATTACAAGAAACGGTCTGCTTTATTATGTGGAGGATCAGGAGGTCACCTCCAAGCTCGGCATTGACATCTCCTCCCATCAGGGCGTGATCGACTGGGAAACTGTACATGCTGCCGGTGTGGATTTCGCGCTGATCCGTGCGGCTTACCGCGGCTATGGCTCCGGTGAACTGATGGAGGACGAGCGTTTTCATGAGAATGTACAGGGGGCACTGGCTGCCGGCGTGGATGTTGGTGTGTACTGCTTCTCACAGGCAGTGACCATTGAGGAGGCACGCGAGGAAGCGGCGCTGACGCTTTCCATGCTGAAGGATTATGAGATCACCTATCCCGTGGTTTTCGACTGGGAATTCGTATCTGCAAACGAAGCGCGGACAGGCAATATCTCTGTCAAAGCCCTGACCGACTGCACGGTTGCCTTCTGTGAGGCTGTGCAGGAAGCCGGCTACATACCGATGGTCTACCAGAACAAGCACACAAGTCTGTTCAAGCTTGACCTCTCGCGTGTGGCAGAATTTGATTTCTGGCTTGCGGAATACAACGAAACACCGGGCTATCACTATAACTACGATATCTGGCAGTACACCGACCGCGGAACGCTCCCCGGCATTACAGGCGAGGTGGATCTGAACATCTGCTTCAAGGATTACACCACCGAGGAATAATGCAATGAAACGCAGGATCTCCGCAGTCATCATGGGGGCAGTCTGCGCCGTGATGCTGGTGCTGAATCTGCTGGCGTGGTGCAGCAGGGCGTTCAGTGATTGGTATGTACAGCATGTCTTTCCCTTTTTTTCAGGTCTTTGGTCGCGCGTTTCGGGGGTTTTCCCCTTTTCGCTCGGTGAAGTGCTCATCTGCCTTGCAGTCATCGTTGGCGTGCCGGCAATTCTGGCATTCCCCTTTCTCATGGGCTTTGCCAAGGCGCACCGCGGACAGATCGCACGGATCTACGGCATGGGCATCGGCGGTATCCTGACATGGCTGTTCACCGTGCTGACGCTGCATTTCTTCCTCCTCTACCATGCCACGCCCATTGGGGAGCTGTACTATCCGGACGCACCGGAGGTCTACACGGCAGAGGAGATCCGTCCGGTGATCGAGAGGATGATCGCGGAAACGAATGCGCTGGCAGAATGCGTTGCCCGTGATGAAAACGGATATTTCGTGCTGACGGATGATCTCCAGTCCGGTGCAAAATCTGCAATGCTGGAGCTTTCGGAAACATTTCCGCAGTTTTCGGGGTATTATCCGGATGCGAAAGCGATCCATTTTTCCTATGTGATGTCCCACCAGTCGATCCTCGGCATTTACTATCCGTTCACGATGGAGGCGAACTACAACCGTGACATCTGCCCGATCAACCTGCCGAGCACGGTCTGTCATGAGCTGACGCATCTCAAAGGGAATATTCTGGAGGACGAGGCAAATTTTCTCGCGTTCCTCGCCTGCATCTCCAGTGAGAGCGCGGATTTCCGCTACAGCGGCTATATTCAGGCGATGGAGTACATGATGGATCTGGCGTGGGAACTCGATCCGGAGGGCACACTTGCCGGACAGCTTTCCGGACAGGCGTGGATGGACATGTACAAATTCGTGCCGGAGGGTTACTGGGAGGAGGAAGAACACCAGCTTCCCGATGCCATTCCGGAGGAAGTTGTGGAGGAGGTCTCCGCGGCAGTGCTTGACACCTCGCTGAAGGTCAACGGTGTCAAGGACGGCGACCTGAGCTATGGTCGGATGGTGGACCTGATTTTAGATTACTATATTCAGGATGCGAACGCATTCTGACAACTTGATGAAAAGCGGCGGAGGGGCGGTCTGTCCAGCCCTAATCAGCCTTTTTCAGCAGTCTGTCGGGGTACAATCGCATCCTGATTCTATTAAGGAGTTAGATTTATGAGTCATTTTATCGAATTTCAGGAGGTCTGCAAGTTCTACAAAATGGGACAGCAGACCATTGCCGCGGCTGACCATATCAGCTTTTATGCGGAGAAAGGGGAATTTGTCATCATCGTCGGACCAAGCGGTGCGGGCAAGACCACGGTGCTGAACATGATCGGCGGCATGGACACCTGCGATGCCGGAAAGATTCTTCTCGACGGGCAGGAAATTTCCGCGCTCAAAGGCAGAAAGCTCACCGAATACCGCCGCCATGATGTGGGCTTTGTGTTCCAGTTCTACAATCTCGTGCAGAATCTGACGGCTCTGGAGAATGTGGAGCTTGCGTCCGAGATCTGCAAAGATCCCCTCGATGCGGCAGAAACGCTCCGTCAGGTGGGCTTGCAGGACAGAATGCAGAACTTCCCTTCCCAGCTTTCCGGCGGTGAACAGCAGAGAGTGGCGATCGCACGCGCACTGGCGAAAAATCCCAAAATTCTTCTCTGCGATGAGCCGACCGGCGCACTCGACTACAGCACGGGCAAGGCAGTGCTCCAGCTTTTGCAGGACACCTGCCGCAGCACCGGACGCACGGTGCTGGTCATCACGCACAATCAGGCGTTGTCCGCGATGGCTGACCGCATCATCCGCATCAAGAACGGCACGGCGATCTCCAACAAGGTGAACCCGAACCCCGTGCCGGTCGCACAGATCGAGTGGTAATGCCATGAAGAAAACACATAGCTACGCGAAAAACATCCGCCGCGAGATCTGCGGCAGCTTCGGGCGGTTCTTCTCTATCTTCGCCATTGTTGCCCTCGGTACGGGCTTCTTTGCAGGACTGACGGCAACCTCGCCCGACATGCTCGATTCGGTGGATGCCTATTATGACGAAAACAAAATTGCCGATATTGAGGTCATTTCCTGACAAGATAAAGCCAAGAGCCACCAAAAAAATGTTAAAATCAGCGTTTTGTGTATAAAACGTGAATGTTTTTGGCTTTTTTGCTAAAAAGTTTATGCAAATTCACTAATATTTAACTATTGATTTTATACGATTTTTTTGATATACTATTATTGTACAATTATAATTCTGTGTATATTGATATGTTTTGGTAATCCGACGCTGAATATACGGCGGACAATCCACTATGAACAGGAGAAGAGTTTTATTATGG
>CALGTT010000114.1 GCA_937901485.1 uncultured Ruminococcus sp. | reverse complement strand
ATTTTTATTATACCACAGTTGACTGATTTTTTACAGAGTTTTTTTCGGAGGCTCGCAAAAGTTCGCAACTCCCAAAGCCACAACAAGCAACGTAATTACAGAGTTTTCCCTCTTTTTATAATGCACCAATGATTCGCCGCTTGGTGAGCTGGAATGAAACTGACAAACGCTGTTTTTATCGTGTATAATCCGATCTTTTCGACTGTTTAGCGATTTTAGTTTTGTGGAATCAGGTTTATGTCAAAATACTTGAACTGTGAAATCAACCTCCTGACCACAGATGCCGCAGTGTGACTGCGTAGCGTAGATTTTCTTCTTATGGGATTCAAACTGCGCCCGCTGCGGACCGTTGTGGTCGGGGCGGAGGTTGGGGGATGCCATTTAGTCACCGGCTTTCTGCATTTGGGTATAAAAATAGCACCTCAATTGAGATGCAGATTTATCTGGATTTGGGTGTGAGAAAACCGCCTTGTTTAAGGGCGGTTTAATCAGCGATATTTCCATAATCATTTGAGTCAGTGAGACTAAGCCCCAGATGTTCCAAAATGTTTTTTGCACAAGTAGCTTTTCTTCGTGCACTGTCGCTTTCTTCAGAACCGTCAAATATCTCCTCTTCGGTATACGGCTTTGCTTCTTTTAACGCTAAACGACAGTCATCAACTACTTTTTTCGTAATACCGAAAGCCATACTTTTCAGCTCCTTCCATAATAATCTTTGCAAAATCATCTTTTCCGGAAATTTCGAGAACACTCATCTGATAAGTAAACCAATCAAATGAATCAGTTTTTTCAAGGACATACCAATTGCCATTGTTTCCTATCACACACATTGCTTTTGCCTTTTCATCGATAACAAATCTATCAATATCCCTCGCCGAAAATGTTTCACCACTCGGATGGTTATGCAATGTAACGGATGGGCTGCTGCATCTGGGAATCTTTACAGACATTGCACCTTCTTCTCCAACAATTGCTTTTCCAATTGTGTAGGGAGAGTCGAAGTTGATAACATACCCAAATTCTGTGCCTTTTTTATGTGTTTTTGCCATCTCAAGTATTGAGTTAGCTGCATTTTCAACTCGTGCATTCAGATCACCATCTTCAAAAAATGCAAGGTGTGGTGCTTTATCAGCCACATCTGGGAAAAGTCTATCACCACTATCTTTCAGCTTCATTATACCACTTTCTGCCCCCAGAAGTCAACCCTCTGAACCGCGAAAGATTCTTCTTTTCCAGCTCCTTCGCCTGCTTGTAATCCAGCCTGACAAGCTTCCTATTTTGATCCCACTTTTACTTCCGCCTAAAAAGAGCTTGCCGCATCCGGGCAAGCTCTCTTGTGAATATGCGTTTTGATCTTCTCCGCCTTAGCTGAATGACGGCGGTCTGACATCTGTTTTACGGGATAGTTCCGGATAACTGAAGGAATGACAAGATCACTGCCAACTCCGCTACAGCTTTCAATCGTTGCTTCCCCGTCATTGACTGTAAAGAAAAAGCAATCGTACCATTCTCCGGAAGCGGCTTCAGCAATCATAGCATTTTTCATCGTCGGTAATGATATTGTCACACATGAAAAACTCATGCACAACGCAATCAGTGCAGAAATCAATTTTCTTTTCATCATGGCATATCCTTTCATTGTTATATTTAAGGCAACATGATACATAACCCGTCATTTTCACATTACATTTGTTATCCCAGTGCGGAATAGTCGTCGAAGCTGTATTTACGTCCGACAGAGGTAAAACGCGTGTAATTCTGAGGACGCATCTGATAGTAGATATCATAGAAAAAATCAGGGGTTACATATTCTCCATCTATTTTATAGTCCGGTGCAAGTCCATTCTCTTTTGCGAACACCTCATTCGTATAAAAATCTTTTAGCCTTTCAATCGTATGATCAGAATGGTAACGATAGTATGTATAGGAGGACCTACCAAGATAATTGTAACCACTTTCAATTATGCTGCCATCAAGGCCCATATAACCACCTTCACCGAATTTATCATCTTTTCCATCGCTGTTTGAATCCAGAAGAACAGCCTGTTTGCCATCATGGTAATATATACTCACCATGTCAAGGCGATCAAAACCGCTTGATATCAGCAGTTCGGGAACAGTATCACCGTCGAGATCTGCAAGGTCCCACATATAAGCGGATTCATAATCGTCGGAATTTCTGATATTGCTCAGCGCAATGTGGTACGCATCCTGCCAGCTTGCAGCGATCGGCTCTGTTGTTGTACATTCCGTGGTCGTAACCGTTGTTTCTGTTGTAATTGTTGTCGTCTGCTCGGATACCGTAGTTTGTATGGATTCATCATAAAATACAATGTATTGCTCGTCCACCCAGCCGTAATAAACATTGTAGTCAATATCGTACAAGTCATACCATGTACGGTCTTTATATCTATAACTGCGGACAGCTACAACCTGCAGCTGGTTTTCCAACGTCGTTCCTGTATATGAATACTTTCCGTTCTGTTCAATAAATGTAGCGATATAGCCTTCAACACCTACGCCTCTGATCTCACCTTTTTTCTTACATACGTTCATCTCAGCAGAATATGTTTCATAAGAATACCCTGTAGTCGTACTGCTTTCAGAAGAAGTCACCGCAGCCTCCGTCATCACAGGAAGTTCCGGCAGATAGCCTGCATCAAGAGCTTTCTTGTGAAATCCTGTATGGTCTGTTGTTTTAAAACCTGCATATCTGTCATAATCCTGATTCCGCAAAACTCAAACCGTCCCCGCTACTCTAAAAAAGGTACAAATCCAAGCATTAGAACGCCCGAGTGCAAGCCGTAATTTGCGTGCATGATCCGTCAGATGTCCTGCGATCAGAATCAGATTGTCAA
>CALGTT010000113.1 GCA_937901485.1 uncultured Ruminococcus sp. | reverse complement strand
CCCATTCATTATTCCGCACAACATAGGCATTATTTGCACGGAGCACCTCAACGCCCACCTCCGGAAAAGCCTCCATCAGCTCCCTTGTCATTGCAAGGGCACCGGACGGGAGCGTTTCAGAAAACAGCACCCTGTCCTGCACGGAATCATAGATCGCCGCACCGTTATAGACGATCATGGGAGTGGTCAGTCCGAGCTGTTCCTGATAGCGGATGGCAGCCTGAATGGTGCGTCCGGTCGCGATGACAAAGCGTCCGCCCTCCGCTTCAAAGCGGCGGATGGCAGCGAGATCGCGTTCCAGCGGGATTTTATCCGGCGGAAGCAGCGTGCCGTCAAGATCGGACACAAGTATGGTCTGCTTCGGATCAAACCTCATTTACATCTTCTCCAGTTTCTCAAGAATTTTCTGAAAATAGGGCGGCAGATCACTGGTAAATTCCATGTATTCCTCCGTGGACGGATGGATGAATCCGATCTTCCGTGCGTGGAGACACTGCCCCTGTACGCCCTTGACGATCCTGCCGTAAACGTTGTCGGCATAGATCGGATGCCCGATATGGGACATATGCACGCGGATCTGGTGAGTTCTGCCGGTTTCGAGCCGCAGCCGCAGATGGGCATAGCCGCCGTACTGACGCAGAACCTCATAATGCGTGATCGCTTCCTTGGAATTCTGATCCGTCACGCACATTTTCATGCGCACGGTGGGATGTCTGCCGATGGGGGCATTGACTGTGCCGCTCGTTTCCTTGAAGACACCGACGGCAACAGCTTCATATTCTCTCGTGAAACTGTGCTCCTTGATCTGTGCAGCGAGGTGCTTGTGCGCCTTATCATTTTTGGCAACGATCAGCAGACCGCTGGTATTCTTGTCAATACGGTGCACGATGCCGGGACGGATCTTGCCGTTGATGCCGGACAGCGTACCCTTGCAGTGGAACATGAGCGCGTTCACGAGCGTTTCGTCATAATTACCGGGGGCAGGGTGTACGACCATGCCCTTTTGCTTGTTGACTACCAGAAGATCCGCATCCTCATAGACAATATCGAGGGGCAGATCCTGCGGTACAACATCAATTTCCTCCGCCGGCGGCACAATGACCTCGATCTGCTGTCCTGCCTTCGGACGGTAGTTTTTCGGAATTTCTTTTCCATCCACATGGACATTGCCGCTTGCGATCAGTCCCTGCACAGCACAGCGTGTCAGACCAATGGCAAGAGTAGCGATCCATTTATCCAGACGGGAGCCGACAGCTTCCTCCGGAAAGATCAGGTCATGCCTCTCCATGCTCCACCTCCTGTGCAGGCTTTTTCTCCTTGTCCATGAAGAACAGGATGTAAACAAACAGCATTGCCGTACCGATGCAGACACAGCAGTCGGCAAAATTGAAGATGGCAAAATTGAAAAGCTGTACATCCAGATAATCCACGACTGCGCCGCCGCGGAAGATGCGGTCATACATGTTGCCGAGCGCACCGCCGATCACCAGCACCAGACTCCAGAGGAGAAAGGGCTTTTTCCGTGCATGACGGATCATGATATAGATGCACGCACCCGCGCCGAGAATGGTCACCGCAAGCAGCAGCCACCGCTGTCCCGCAAGGCTTCCGAATGCCGAGCCGGTGTTTTCCAGATAGGTCAGATGCATGATGTCAAGATCGCCGATCTGAAGAAATTCCATTTCTCCGACGGGCTTCAGCTCAGCGATCGCCCAGATTTTGATTGCCTGATCAATTCCGACCAGCAGAAGAATGACAATTGCTGCAATAATCAGCAAGGTATTCCCTCCTTATATGGCTATAAGCCATCATCAAAAAACCCGTCCTCACAAGGGACATGAGCAGATTTTCAGGCAGATCCGCTGTGTAAAAAAAGCGAAAAGATGCCAAAAAGATGCCGCAGCATCTTGGAATAACGGGTTCTAAGAAGCCTGCCGCCCTTTACGGACGGCAAGCCGTTTTCTGGTTCAATTATGCTTTCTGCTGGTGCTGAAAGTTTAACTACTATTGATATTAATGAAGTAACTAATAATACAACTAAACCAAATACTAATAAATATATTACTGAGTTAGATGTAACTATACTA
>CALGTT010000112.1 GCA_937901485.1 uncultured Ruminococcus sp. | reverse complement strand
GAGCAGGCGCTTTGTGGTGCCCTTGAGGTAGACCTGGCAGGGGCGGAAGCCCTCGGCGTAGTCCGCGCCGCACTGATAGCCGCGGTAGCGGGAGCAGGTGCGTACCATGTCGGGGAAATCGATGCCGTCGTGGTCGCGCATCCAGACGATCTGGCTCTCGTGGCACTCAAGCATCTGAAGCTTGAGGTCAATGGTCTCGGTCACGTCCACGTACAGCGTGGGGTTGAAGCCAACGCCCGCCAGCGTGTCCATATAGTAGATGGGCACCAGGTTGGCGGCGTTGGGCTGCTCGCTTTTGTAGTTGGGGAGCGTGGCCGTAAAGCTGGCATCAAACACAAGCCGGGAAACAGCGGTATGATCGGGCATGTAGTCGTTGGGGTCATGGGTGATGATGAAGTCGGGGTTTACCTGCTTGATCACATCCACCACCTTATCACGGGCAGCCTTGTTGTTGTCATAGATGCTCAGATCGTCGAAGCCGCCATAGCGATACTCAAAGCCGCCGATTGCCGCAGCCTTCTGCGCCTCCAGAGAGCGGATCTTCTTCAATTCCTCCGGCTGGATTACCATGTGACCCAAATCTCCGCTGCACAGATGGCAGACCACAACACGGTCTCCTCTTTCCACACACTTCATCAGTGTACCGGCGCAGTGGATTTCCAAATCATCCGGATGACAGGTAAATCCCGTAATGCCGTCCTTGCTGTAGTCGAGAATGCCGTGACGGTCGGAGGTGATCAGCGGCAGTCCGGCTGCCATTGCTTCAATTGCCGTAAAGCCCAGTCCCTCGCGCTTCGAGGGAAAACAGAATACATCGGACGCATGGAGCAGCTCTGCTACATCCGTCCGGAAACCGGCAAGATGCACCTGTGCATCCACGCCGCAGTCCTTTGCCAGTGTCCGCAGCTGCTGTTCCAGTTTTCCTGTTCCGGCAATGAGCAGGTGGAGGTGGGGATTGTGCAGCTTTTGCAGTGCGCGGATGAGTACGGCATGGTTTTTGTTGGCATTCAGCTCGCCGATGCTGACAAATACCACCGCATCCTGCGGAATGCCGAATTCTTCGAGGACTTCCTCACGCGGCTTCTGTGCTGTCCGGTAACGTGAAAGCTCCACACCGGCACCGGGAATGCGGTGCAGATGCGCGGCATGGAAGTGCTTGGCGCGTTCATAATCCTCGGAATTGATGGTAATAAGCGTATCCGTCCAGTGTGAGAGCATCCATTCTGCCGGATAGAACAACGCCCAGTGCAGGGGCGTTGCACCCTTGAAGAAATGGAATCCATGGGCAGTATACAGCACCTTGATCCCCTTCTGCTTTCCGACCATTCTGCCGAGTACACCGCCGATGGGGCTGTGGCAATGGATGGCGGCAAAATCCCCGATCTCCAGAATCTTCCGAAGCTGACGCAGGGGTTTGTGGTATTTGTGGAGCTTTAAGGCATTACGGTCGAAATCGACCTGATGGTATGTGATCCCAAGCTCCGTCAGCTGCTGCTGGAACTGTTTGTTACAAAATCAGTTCTTAGTTTCATTCATTTCCTCCTTTATATTGATATCATAAGTATGAAATAATTTTTGCCAATTGTTTTTTACACATAAAATTTTATGAAAAAAATCCGTATTTTTTGT
>CALGTT010000111.1 GCA_937901485.1 uncultured Ruminococcus sp. | reverse complement strand
CACCCGATGAGTACCACGACGACTGGCTGCATGTGAACGAAAACGCCGAGATCGTGGACATGAACGGCAATCCCGTATGGCTGACGGGATGCAACTGGTTCGGCTACAATGTCGGCAGTCAGGTGTTTGACGGCGTATGGTCGAAGAACATGCACAGTATGCTCACGCAGATTGCCGATCACGGCTTCAACTTCCTGCGTGTTCCCATGTCCACCGAGATCCTGCTCCAGTGGAAGAACGGCGATCCCGATCCGGCAACCCCAAAGGTCAATGTCTGGACAAATCCGGAGCTGACCGTTGAGGGTGTTGAGGGCGGCACGATCAAGTACAGCTTTGATATCTGGAATCAGGCGGTACAGTGGTGCAGAGAGCTTGGCATCAAGATCATGATCGACATCCACAGCGCGGAAACTGCATCCGCAGGTCACCAGATCAGCCTCTGGTACACGGACAAATTCAGCACCGAGGATTGGCTGGAGGCTCTGGCATGGTTTGCAGAGTACTATAAGGATGATGACACCATCCTTGCCATTGACCTGAAAAATGAGCCGCATGGCACGGCGGATGTACCGAATCAGATGGCAAAGTGGGACGATTCCAAGGATGCGACCAACTGGAAATATGCCGCAGAGCTTGGCGCGGCAGCAGTGCTCGAACAGAATCCGGAGCTTCTGGTCATGGTCGAGGGTACGGAGGTGTACCCGAAATTTGAGGACGGTCACGACTGGAGTTCGCCTCGTATCGACTATACGACCATGTACGAATACTATCATCATACCTGGTGGGGCGGCTGCTTCCGCGGCGCAAAGGATTACCCGATCGACCTCGGCGAGCATCAGGATCAGCTGGTATATTCTCCCCATGACTACGGTCCGCTGGTGTGGCAGCAGGAATGGTTCTATGACGGCTTTACGCAGGAAACTCTGCTCAAGGACTGCTGGTATGACAACTGGTTCTTCATTCAGGACACCGGCATGGCTCCTCTGCTCATGGGCGAGTGGGGCGGCTTCCTCGATGAGGAGCATGACGCGGACGGCAAGAACCGCGCATGGATGGAAGCACTGCGCGACTTCATGATCGACAACCGCATCCACCACACATTCTGGTGCTTCAATGAGAATTCCGGTGACACGGGCGGTCTGGTGTATGACGATTTCGGCACATGGGATGAGGTAAAGTACGAATTTGTCAAGCCCTCTCTCTGGAAGACCGAGGACGGCACATTCATCGGACTTGACCACAAGATCCCGCTGGGTGCAAACGGCATTACCGTATCCGAGTATTACGGCAGCGCACCGACCACACCGACACAGCCGCCGGCAACCACCGCACCGACCGAAGCTCCCACAACAGAATCTTCGGCAAAGGACAGTACACCTGCACCGTCCGAGGAAAATGATTACGGCGACATCAACTGTGACAAGGAGATCAACCTTCTGGATGTGCTCACGCTCAACCGCAACCTCCTGATCGGTGAAACACTTGATCCTGCGGGAATCAAGAATGCCGATGTGGACGGTGACGGCAAACCCACCTCCACCGACGCACTCATGGTTCTCAAATTCTGCATCGGAATCATCACCAAACTTCCGGTATCCTAAAATAATGGCTGCTGTACGTTATCTGTGCAGCAGCCAGTTTTTTATTAT
>CALGTT010000110.1 GCA_937901485.1 uncultured Ruminococcus sp. | reverse complement strand
ATGATGTTCATAACGCCCACACCGCCGACGATCAGTGAGATCGCGGCAATGACGGAGATCGCAATGGTAATGACATTGATGACCATATTGATCATATCAAGGATACTCTGCTCATTTTCGATGTAAACGCCCCAGTATTTGTTGGCAGCGTATTTCTCCTCGAAGAATTCTGTCAGGTGTTTCTCTGCACTTTCCATGCCCATGTCCATATCCCAGAGGATCGCGGCATAGTCATAGGTGATATTGGTCTCACCCTGCAGTTTCTTTACCGTACCAAAGGGGACAAAGAACGGTGTTGACTTGTCGATCTCCTTTGTGCCGGGTTCGAATCTGCCCATTTTCGTCTCTGAATACTCATAGACACCAACGATCGTGAAGTCCTGTGTTTCGCCCTCATTCAGTGTCAGTGTGATGGTCTTTCCGATGGGGTTCGTGCCTTCAGGGAAATACTGTCTGACAAAAATTTCTGAGATGACCACGGTATGTTTGCGTTCCGCATGGTCACGCTCACTGATAAAGCGTCCCTCAAGCATTTCAATCTTGAGTTCTTCGGCAAAGCCGTTTGTTGCACCATACAGATAGCCGTTGATCACCTGCTCCTTGTCATTGGTGATCTGTGTTTTGGAATACACCTCATTCATGGAGATCTTGAACTGTCCCGGATAGGTCTGCAAAAGCTCCTGCAGCATATCCTCAGTGATCTCGTCCTCCGGTGACACGCTCCAGTCAAAGGTTTCATATTCTTCCTCAGTCAGATCCTTCACATCCAGCATGATATAAAATACGTTCATGCCGAACTGGTTGAAGGTGTTTGAAAGCGTCTGCTGGATGGAATTACCGATGGTCGTAATGGTGATGACCGCGCTGATACCGATAATGATGCCGAGCATTGTGAGGAATGCTCGCATTTTGTTGGCGATGAGTGCCGTAAATGCAAGTCGAACATTTTCTAAAAATCCCATTATGCTTTCACCCCCGTATCTGAGATCACAGAGCCGTCACTGATCGTGACGATGCGCTCGGTTTCCGATGCAAGCTCTGGGCTGTGGGTGATAAGGATGATGGTCTTGCCCTCCTCCTTGTGGAGCTTATGGAAAATGTCCATGACCATTCTGCCGGTCTTGGTGTCAAGTGCACCGGTCGGTTCGTCCGCAAGGATGATCGAGGGATTGTTTGCCATTGCCCTTGCGATCGCCACACGCTGCTTCTGACCGCCGGACAGCTCGTTCGGCTGGTGTGTGGCTCTGTCCTCCATGTCCACGAGGCGCAGCAGCTCTTTGGCACGTTCTGTACGCTCCTTGCGCGATTTTCCGGCGTAGAGCATGGGAAGCTCAATGTTTTTCAGCGCATTGGTACGCGCGACCAGATTGAAGGTCTGGAACACAAAGCCGATCTCCGCATTACGGATGTTACTCAGCTCCGTATCATTCAGACGGCTGATATCCCTGCCTTTGAGGGAGTACGTTCCGAGCGTCGGACGGTCAAGCGCACCAATGATATTCATCAGCGTACTTTTGCCGGAACCGGACGCACCGACGATGGAAAGGAACTCACCCTCGTGTACATCAAGTGAAATGCCGTTCAGGATCTGCAATTCGTTCGGCTTTCCGATGTAGTAGCGTTTGATGATGTTTCTCATTTCGATGATCGTGTTACTCATGTTTGTTTGCAGCCCTCCGGATCTCACTCAGTCGCTTCGTCTTCGTCCGTGATCTGAACAACTGCACCTTCCTCCATGCAAAGGGAGTCAAGCACTACGATATCGCCTTCCTGCAAGTCGCCGGAAACGATCTCGGTATAATAATCGGATTCAATGCCTGTTTCGACCGTCACAGGATGTGCGGTATAAACGCCCTCCTCATCTTCACGGGCAACATAAACCACGCTTTCGCCGTCCTCATTCTCCTCAATGGCATCATAGGGAACGGCAAGGACATCATCGGAACGCTCCAGAATGATCTTTGCCTTGGCATTCATGCCGATGAGCAGGTCGGTGTCCTTGGCATCAATGATGATCTCTGCTTTATAGCCGCCCTCAGTATTGGTGTAGGGATCTGCCGCACTGTAGATATTGACAACACGGGAAACAGAGCCGGTGAACTCCTCCTCGCCAGTCGCGGTGGTCGTAACAAGTACCTCCATCCCCTCCTTGATGCG
>CALGTT010000109.1 GCA_937901485.1 uncultured Ruminococcus sp. | reverse complement strand
TATCACTTCCTTTGAAAAAAGTCCAGCTCTGGGCTGGACTTTTTCGACAGACTGAGCCGTAACGTATTGCGTTACGGCATAGTTGGATTTATCAGTACTCTTCCGCCAACAACATCGTACAATGCTCCCCATCATCGATCACATAAACCTTCGCTGTTACAATGTCACTAACTGCTGCCAGAAGGTGCTCCATCCGAAAAACAGGCTGTTCTGCTGTATGCTCGATCCTTTGCATTCCATCCATATGACTGAGATGGAACACCTGCAAATAATCCCGCTCTTCTGGCATTCTGTCAATACATTCCCACAGGAACACCTGCAAAGTAAACGGGATTGCAGCATTCACGCCCCGTGTCAGGTATCTCGGTTTTCTTTTCTCAAACATGTCATCCCTCCTTCACTCTCGATTCAAAAGCTCCATACAGCTCACCGCGCCGCAGAGAAATTACTTCATTTAGTTTATCCGCCATTCCCATACCCATATTCAGCTCGATTTCCAGATGATAGGGGAGTACTGTCACCCGATTCACATACCTCTGCACAAACGTCCGGAATTCCTCCGTTCCTCGATTCAGCCCGCGAAATTCATCAATAAGAGGGGAGAAGTCCCTGTATTCCAGCGGCGTGAACTGGTGCATTCCATGTAGTTTCGCCGTCAGCTCATTCTTTTGCTGTTCCAGCATCTGTGCACGGCTCACAATGGATTCTGTGATGATGCCTTTCTCAATTGCCGCTGTAATGTTTGCAAGGCTTTCGCATATCTCGTCGTATTCTGTTTTCACCGAATCATAATGTTCTGCATATTCACTGTTATACCTTCGGATAAAAGTGTTCAGCCGCTGTACGATCCTGCGCATTGCTTTCGGGTTGAACATCTTCCTGCCAAGCAAATCCTCAATATACGCATCCAGATAGTCTTTATTGATCTCCTTGTTCCTGCATTCGCTCCGGTGCGTATCACAGCGATAAGTAGCGAGTCTGGTTTTGGTTCTTCCGGAAAAGCGGAGATTTCCGATCAGCCTTTTACCGCAGACACCACAGAATAGCTTACCTGTGAGCAGATAGAATTCCTTGCTGTGATAGCTGCCGCTTTTGTCACGGTTGGACTTTCGACGCTGCTGTACCTTCTCGAACAGTTCTCTGCTCACAATTGCAGGACAGCCGTTTTCGACCCGAATCATTTCCTGATACGGCTTGCTTGCATGATTGTTCCGTCTGTGATTGTGGTCTTTTCCTGATGCGCGATTAAATACAAACGTCCCCATCGGTATCAAATCTGCCCATCCAGTCCTGCCAGTAGTAACCGCATCGCAAATCATCCTTGACAGTAAAGCATTCTCTGGAAAGTTTTCCATCTGCATTCAGCTGAATGATCTCACCTGTTTTCACGGGAATCTCTTCAAACGGCATTGCAAACTTTGCAGCCTGCAGAGCCAGATGCAGAATCTCTTTCGTCGATGCATAGACATACAATCCAAGAGCAGGGAAGCGGCAGATCGTCAGCGGATTATTGCCCTTTACCAGAAACAGCGTGTTGTCATCCCGTAGGATCGTGAACACAAATGTGCCATCCACTATTTCCGCCATATGCCGGATGCTTTCCATGTTGATCGATTCTTCCTGTTCCAGAAACTGCACTGCAGCATAGGAATCCGTTTCGACTTTCGTCTGCGGGAAAGCGTACAGTTTGCAGATCTCTTTATCATTGTACAAAATTCCATTGTGTGCAAGTGTGAAATTGTGCTTTGCGTTTCTTCCCTCAAACGGATGATTGTTGTAGTTTTTCTGCTCGCTTCCCTGCGTTGTCAGTCGGTTATGACCGATCACTGCGGTTGTCCCATGCGGAAAGTACAGCTTCATTTTGTGAGCGGGCTTTGGCCGCTTGAATGTCACCATTCTTCCGTTTCTGACGTAACTGATACCGGTCGCATCCGTTCCTCTGCACTCTGCTGCGATGGACAGCTCCCGAATAAGTACTTTCAGTTTCCTTGCACTGGTTTTCTTGCCATAGTCCAGAAATCCATAGATTGCACACATATCACATGTCCTCCTCATCAGTCACAGCGTCGTTCACATAGAGCTGTCGTTCTTGGAGATAGCGAATCAACTCCGGATGCTTGATGTTCTTCACAAATTCCGTCCACGACTGGTGCTCCAGTTCATTTTGGGACATCAAAAGAGCCGCATTGCAGATCTCATCAATGAGCTGCAATGCGGCAATAAATGTATTATATTTCAGCGTCCCTCGAAACAGACGGAATTCAATGGTATGGTAATTGCAGAGGTTGACCGCGGTATATCTGCCATAGCATGAACCTTTCGCTTTGTCAAGGATCTCCTTTCCGGTCTTCTCAAAACCGTAACGAGTTGCCCACCGCTTCATATTGTTCTCTTCACGGCGGGAGAAACAATAAAGTTCATTCCAGTGTGCCTCCACAAAGTAGAGGATCTTTGCGATGACTTCCTCCTGCTCTGCCTGATTCATGCCGAACGCAGTCCGGTTCACATGGATATGCAGACCGCAGGTTGAAGTCTGATGGGAACGATAACCAAGAGCGACCGCCTTACTCATGATCTCCTGCCAACAGAAATTCTGATGATAGTTTAGGCTCATAGGGTGGCTGACGATCTCCATGCCATCATCGAGCGAACCGTCAGACTTGATGTAGATGTGCTGATCATTAGAATTTGCAATATCCAGAAGTTCCTCCGCTGAGTCATCATCCTTGCCGCCGTCGTCTATCTCCAGCTCCACGCCGTAGAATCGCTGCCCTTCGCCATAGAAGATGGGGTCGGGTTTATAACTGTATTCCTTGATGGAGTTTCTTTCACAGCGTTCGTGGTAACAGTCCGGACAGTAATCATAACCATCCAGATCATGGACATCATCATTCCGCAGCAGCCGGTCGCATTCATGGCAGCGGGTATAATAGTTGTCATAGCATCGCTGACAGAGCGTGGTGTTCTCATCCCCATAGGAATCTGTATCGAAAATGACAGCACCGCAGTGATCACAGGTACAGCAAAAGTCCTCTACACAGTCCCGACAAAGGATCTCATCACCCACAGCAACTGCATCATCTCCCGACTTGATGACTGCACCACAATGAGTACAGATGATTTTGTCTTCCATTTCAAATACCTCCAAACGTAAAAATTCCGGTAAGGCTGGAATGCACCTTACCGGAATTATAATATATATTTGAGATCTGGAGTTGCTGCGGTTGTCTCATTTTCTCACTGGTTCTGTAGGAGAGAGTCAATGTAATTTCTCATACTCTGGAACGGGCAGATCAATTGGCAAAGAATCAGGATATTTTAATTGTATGGGTTCGCTGGTTTCATTCCCGATCCTGTTGTGCAATGTTTCCTGGTAATCGAGACCATTCGCCTCCCAATTGAAAGCAAGAATCAGTTCCTGCCAGAGTGTAAGACCTGGAAATTGCGTGTTCTTACCTGGACGCTGCAGCAACTCCACCAGTTGTGCGACTTCCTCCATATTGAGAAACCAGTTCTCTTTGTTTCTTCCAGGAAGATGAATCACATATTCCGGTGAGCGAAATCTGATCCTTGCAATCTTGTCAGCAAGTGCTGTATCACAATTGTTGTAGATCTTAAAATATTCTGCCCCCGCTGAATTTTCACGGTGATCCGGATTCACAGCAAGGCACATATTGAGATCCTGAACCCTTGTAACAGTGCTGTATTCGTCAAGCATTTCACCGGCTTCGATGTCCACAGCAAGCTCCCCACAGAGCATCAGATCATGAGCGTCATATAAATCCGTAGTAAACATAGGTACCTCCTTGAAGTGCATTCATTATCGGGGTTATAATATATGTCTATGGCTGTGTTTGATGCAGAGTACTCCAGTTTCTCAGTATTTCGGAGGAAGAGAGGGGGAATGGGGATTATCTTTGCGTCTAGGTTTATGGCTGGAATTTTGCAGATGTTGTGGCGTATGGATCGCATCAGCAACTATAAAGAATTATTTTGACAATCTTTTATGTGCTAATGTTTTTTCTTCTTATGAAAAATCATTTTTAAGCGCATTTATTGCATAAAAGGATTCATATGTATCCAGTGGTTTTACGACATATTGTGCTATAGGGTTATCTGGAGATGGCGGAAACCACATTCCCAGCATTTGCGTAATCTAAACGCAGCACTTATAATTTTTTTAGCGTTCATATCATTTGCCTCCATTTTGATCAAGAAAACTTTTTTGAATTTTTTCGTATTCTGAATTTGTCAGTTTTACGAGAGCATCTATGTAACATGAAAGAATACACATATAATGAAGTGCCCGTTTGCGATGACATGCGATGATACATTCTTCTGAAACAACCGAGACTTGTGCAATAATGTCCAGATAATTCTTAAGTGTTTGCCTTTGCGAACCATGAAGAGCGAAAGAAAGACGTTGTTGAAATATTTCTTCATACATTCGATTTTTCTGTTGCTGGAGGCAATAATATAATATATCTGATTCTTCACATATCGGATCAATTTGTGTGTTTTCCGATTTATACTGTTTTTTCTTCATACTCATTTAGCCCCCATGATCCTCTTCAGAAGAACAATGTCTTCCTTTGTAAGCTCTTCGAGTTTGTGACTGTTTTGATTGATCTGATGAAGCGTTGTGTTATAAGTGTCGGTAACATCTTTAATTTTACCATTCATTTCGAGCATCTGGGCTTCATGCATTTTCTGCATTTCAACCATTGTATCAAGTTTGGTATCAAGAATTCTTTCCAGAGATTTCCTCAGTGACCTTTCGCCATCATTGATAGCTTCTTTAATGTTTTCCGTTTGCTCTTCTTGTTTTGCACAGCTTTGAGCGATGTTATCAGCTTGTTGTTCGATGTGCGCACATAGTTTTGCAAGTGCGTTCGTCATATTTTTATTTTGTAAATCCACAGCATCAATGATTTTTGAGTTCGTCTTTTCAGCAATCGTTGAGATGTTTTTTTCGTGTGTTTCCAGTTGCGTGCCTTGTTGACTCAACAAATCTACAATCACCTGAATCTTTCTTTCAAGAAGTGCATTTGTCTCGTTATTCATAGATTTCGAAGTTTCTGTTGAGGCTTTAATAAACGCTTCTAATGAAACCGACACTAAAGCTCTGATGCTTTTCTGCATCTCATCAACAGCCTGCATATAACTTGTGTTCATTGTATTCAACTTGGACGAAACTTCATGATTCAGGGAATCAAGCTGCGCTTTTACTTCGTCAAGAATGCCTTTGGATTCTTTTATGAAGTGTGCATTTGCGCATCTGTTTTCCTCAATTGCGGACTGCACTTGCTGTTCATGAGAGGCAAGGGCAGTCCTACAATTTTGATCTAATGTCTGAAGAGAATGCTGCACTTCTTTTAATTCACTGCTTTGGTTTTCACTGAACCGAATCATATTCTTGTTTATCATGCGAATAGTAAAAAAACAGAATATACCTGCAGCTATAGCAAAACCAGTACTGATCATCCATCCGTTTGACAGCATTTGGGCATACTGCAAACTTCCAAAAAAGCCAAATGTGCTGACTGTAAATATTGATGATAGAACCGGCAAAATACATTTTTTCAATTTTATCCACCTCTCTGGTTATATCTTTTACCTGATTCCGCAAAACTCAAACTGCCCCCGCTACTCTAAAAAAGGTACAAATCC
>CALGTT010000108.1 GCA_937901485.1 uncultured Ruminococcus sp. | reverse complement strand
AGCATCCGCGATATGAACCCGATCAAGCAGTATCTTGAGGAGCATTATCCGGAGAAAATCTCACTGGATTCACTCGCAGAGATGTTTTATGTGAACAAATTCTACATGACGCGCATTTTCAAAAAGCAGTACGGCGTTTCCATTGTCAACTACCTGACGCAGGTGCGCATCACCCACGCAAAGCAGCTCCTGCGCTTTACGGATATGCCCATTGAGAGCATCAGTCAGGAATGCGGCATGAACGATGCCAATTATTTCTCCCGCGTCTTCCGCAAGGTGGAGGGCACTTCTCCGGGTGAATTCCGCAGGATGTGGCTGGGAACGTGAGTTTTCGCTGTGCATATTCTATAGATTTCACCAGTCTTTTCTGTAAAAACGTGCAAATCTCGACAAAACGCATTGACTTTTGCTGGAAAACACAGTATAATAGGGGTAGCCGATGGCTGAAAATGAGATCGGAAATACATAAATCATGTTTACAGAAAGGTTGAATCATCATGGGAAAATTTATCATTAAGCAGACCAAGACAGGCTACACCTTCGCACTCAAGGCTGGCAACGGCGAAACGATCGCAACGGGCGGTGAGGTTTATTCCTCTCTGGCAAGCTGCAGGAACGGCTGTGAGAGCGTAATGCGCAATGCACCGGAGGCAAACTTCGAAAACCAGACCGAGGAAAACTTTGAGGCTGCAAAGCATCCGAAATTTGAGATGTATGAGGACAAGGCAGGCGAATTCCGTTTCCGCCTGAAGGCAAAGAACGGAGAAGTCATTGCGACAAGCGAGGGCTACAAGGCAAAGGCTGGCTGTCTGAACGGTATTGACAGTGTGCGCAGAAATGCGATCGACGCGCTGATCATCGAACCGGAGGCTGAATAAATCTATAAGAAACGGCTCACTGTGTATGTGCAGTGAGCCGTTTTTTGTGCGATAATACGCTTATCCGAGCGTTGCCATGAAGTCCTCGATCGTTCCCTCACCGCCTGCGCCGACATAGGCAGCGTACTGGAGGATGAGTGCGGCATCGGTCGCGCCGACCTTGCCGTCACCGTCAACGTCACCGGTCAGCTTGGTTTCCGGCTGATCGGGCTGATCGGGCTGTTCGGGCTGCTGCGGTACATCGGGGGTTTCCGGTGCACCGGGCAGTGCGGCTTCATAATGCATCGCCGCATTGAGCAGCGGATCATTGCCGTCTTCATTCAGTGTGATGCTTGCCCAGTCCGCTTCTGTGCCGGTGTAGTACACATCGGTCAGTGCGGAGCATCCGTTGGAAGCAGAGCTTTCGATAGTATTCACGGACTTCGGGATGTACAGTGCGGTCAGTCCCTCGTCGCCATTGAATGCGCCCCCGCCGATTGAGGTCACGCCCTCAGCGATGACTGCCTGCGTCAGCTTCTCACAGCCTGCAAACGCTCTGTAGCCGATGCTTTCCACGCTGCCGGGGATGTAGATCGTTTCCAGTGCAGAACAGTTCTGGAAGGTTTCACGGGGCAGATCTGTCAGAGTTTCGGAGAGCTTGACGGATTTCAGGGATGTGCAGTTTGCAAATGCCTGCCAGCCAGTGATTGTTTTCAGGGAGTCGGGCAGTGCAATTTCCGTCAGGCTGGAGCATCTCTGGAATGCATAGCTGCCCAGCTCTACCAGACCTTCGTCAAAAGTCACCTTTGACAGCTTTCTGCACTCGGAGAATGCATAGTCGCCGATGTTTGTCACGCTCTCCGGAATATGCACTGCCTCCAGAGCTTCGCATTTGCCGAATACATTCTCATCAATCGTCACTACGCCATTTCCGATCGTCACGTCCTTCAGTGCACTACAGCCGAAAAATGCTCTGTAGTCGATGCTTTCCACGCTTCCCGGAATGTCAATGGAGGTCAGCGAGGTGCAATTCAAGAATGTTTCTCTCGGCAGACTTGACAAGTTCTTGGAGAGCTTGACGGACTGCAAAGAAGTACAGTCAACAAATGTCTGCCAGCCCATCAGTGTTCTCAGCGTGTCAGGAAGTGCGATCTCCTTCAGGCTCGAACAATCCTGAAACGCATAGCCGCCCAGCTCGATCAGACCTTCGTCAAAGGTCACTGCCGCAAGTTTCTTACAGCCGGAGAATGCATAGCCGTCAATGGTGATCACGCTTGCCGGAATGTGGATGGATGTCAGTGCTTCACAGCCGGAAAATACGCCATCGGCGATCGTCACTACGCCATCTCCGATCGTTACATCCGTCAGGCTCGTACAGTATGCAAATGCCATGTAATCAATGTTTTTTACAGTGGACGGAATCGTGATGGACTGCAGAGAGGTACAACCTCTGAAGGCTTCACGAGAAATTGCTGTCAGAGAGTCGGAGAGCTTGACCGTCGCAAGGGAAGTACAGCCAAAAAATGTCTGCCAGCCGTCCAGCGTGATCAGTGAATTCGGAAGTGTAACTTCCTTCAGGCTGATGCAATTCTCAAACACATTGCCGCCCATATCCACCAGACCTTCGTCAAAGGTCAGCGTTGCCAGCTTCTTACAGCCGGAAAATGCATAGCCATCAATATGCATGACATTGCCCGGAATATGTACAGCGGACAGTGCAGTACAGCCGGAAAATGCATAACCGCCGATTTCTGTTACGCCGCTGCCCAGCTCCACGCTCGCCAGACTTGTACAGCCGGAGAATGCGCCGTAATCCACGGACTTTGCACTTTTCGGAATGCTGATGCTCGTCAGATTGATACAGCCTTTGAACGTATCGCGCTTGATATGTTTCATGGATGCAGAAAGCTGGACATCGTTCAGCGAGATACAGTCGTAGAACGCGCTCTGTCCCACCGATGTTACGCTGTCAGGAATGGTAACGGACTTGAGGGACTTGCAGTTCTTAAATGCGCTGTCTGCAATTTCGGTGACGGGTACGCCCTCGATCTCGGCAGGGATCACGACCTCGGAAACGGAGGATTCCGCCTTGTTGATCTCGACATAATCCTCGTACTTGTGATAGGTCAGCCCGTCAAGCGTACCCTCGGTGTAGGATGCGGCGGATGCAGTCAGGGACAGCTCCTGCATGGTCTCCGGTACGATCGCCGGTGTGCCTGCAAAGAGCAGCGTCAGAGCAGTCAGTCCGCTGATGGTTTTTCTTGTCATTCTGTTCATGATTTTACTCCTTTTCTTGGTTTTGGATTTTATCGTGTTACACTATTATAACACATTTTCAGAAAAATGCAAGTGTTTTCTGAAAAATGCGCGGAATACGCGATGCATCTCATTTTGGGGCGAAATCAGCTCTGATCTGCAATAAAGTCCTCGATCGGATTCGTTCCGCCCGTGCCGACATAGGCGGCGTACTGGAGAACCAGTGCGGCATCCTTGGCATCGAACACGCCGTCCGTGTTGAGATCGGCGGCAGTTTCCTGCGCGTCCGTCAGACCGGATTGCGCACCCGTACCTGCGGCGGCGGCGGCAACCAGAAGCAGTGCGGCATCGGTGGCATTGACACTGCCGTTCTCGTCCATATCACCCAGACCGACTGCAGCGGGGGTTTCCTCGATGTAGTGCACAGCCGCACTGAACAGCGGTTCGTTGCCGGATGCATCCACCGTGATTTCTGCCAGCTCTGCTTCTGTGCCGGTGTAGTATACGTCCGTCAGGGCTGTGCATTTGTAGAACGCGTATTCATTGATGGCAGTCACGGACTTCGGGAGGTACACGCTGGTCAGTGCCGCGCAGGAATCAAAGGTATTGACTCTCACCGCGGTCACAGCATCGGGGATCCGGATGGAAGTGAGGGCTTCACAGTGAAAGAATGCCCCGTAGCCCATCGTGGTGATGGAATCGGGCAGATCCACCTCCGTCAGGCTTTTGCACTTGCAGAACGCATAATTTCCGATTTTCTTCAGATTCTCAGAAAAGGTTACGGACGCAAGGCTTGTGCAGTCATTGAATGCAGAATCGCCAACGGTCTTGACGCTTGCAGGAAGCTTCACTTCGGTCAGTGCGGAGCACCAGGTAAACGCGGACTCATCAATGGTGACAAGCCCCTCGTTCAGCTCCACCTCTGCAAGGCTTTTGCAATCGGCAAAGCACTGATACCCGATCTTGGTCACGGATGCCGGAATCGTGATGCGTTCCAGCGCGATGCAGTTGGAAAATGTGCTCATTCTCAGCTCTTTCAGATTTGCAGAAAGTGTGACATTTTTCAGGAACAGGCAGTCCCGGAATGCGCTCCGTTCGATCTCGGTCACGCTGTCGGGAATGGTCACGCTTTTCAGGTTACCATTATTGCAGAATGCTTCTTCTTTGATCTCCGTTACGGGCAGACCTTCAATTTCTGACGGGATTACAAGATCCTCCGTCGCTTTTGCCAATCCGCTGATGACAATGTGATCATCATATTTGCGGTATTTGACTGCACCCTCCACTCCATTATCATAATCATCATAGCTTGCCGCAGCCGTAAGCTCTGCATTTTCCAGATACGCTGGCACAATCGCCGGTGTACCTGCAAAGAGCAGTGTCAGAGCAGTCAGTCCGCTGATGGTTTTTCTTGTCATTCTGTTCATATGAAGTTCCTCCTTTTAGTTAGTATCAATTAGATACTATGCATTGATACTATGATACCACACTTTTCAGGAAAAGGCAAGTGTTTTTTGGAATTTCATGTTTTTTCACACGTTTCCATTTGGATTCGGAGAAATTTTTCGGTGAGAGCATACAAAAAGATCCCCATGCAAACACATGGGGATCATCAGAATGGCGCGAAGATCAGCCGCGCTTCGCGATAAATGCTGTGATGGAATCCGTTCCGCCCGTGCCGGTATACGCAGCGTACTGGAGGATGAGTGCGGCATCCTTGGCATCGAACGTGCTGTCACTGTTGAGGTCGGCAGCAGCTTTCTGTGCGTCCGTCATCATCGAATCCGCACCCGTACCTGCTGCTGCGGCGGCGATCAGGAGCATAGCGGCATCGGAGGCGTTGATCGCCATATCGCCGTTGAGATTGCCGATATTCTCGTTGTCCGGTTCTTCTGTGACGGGCGGCGCATTCGGTGTTTCACCGCTGTACAGAGGAGAACAATAGCCCCAGATATAGGTATCCTTTGACCAGTAATCATGGATGACAAGTCCGTTGAGAGCTTCGATGGTATAGACCTTTGCGGCAATGCCCTCGCCCTCTACGGCAACCACAACGCCAAGACGATCCGGACCGTCCGCGAAATTCACGTTGTCCATATCCTCCAGCACGACCACATCACCGACGCGGGGCGTGTAGGAGGGGGCATAGAGCTTGTTCAGGGCATTGGCATCCAGATCACGGCAGGCGGCTGTCACATAGTCGTTGCTTCTTCCGTAATAGGCGTGATTGTTCACATAATCGACCAGAAATTCCGTGACATAATAGCTGGAGGAATAAGTACCCGCCTTGCATCTGGAGAGTACATCCTGCACGAAGCTGATGGAATTGGGGTACGTCATACCGAGCAGGTCTTCTGCGATCTGGGCGGTGCGTTCTCTTGTATTATCATCCTTCGGCGGTTCGGGCTGGACATCCGGAACGGAAACAGCCGACCCGTCATAATACCAGTAGGTATCAAAATAGTCGATATGCTCACGCGTGGACAGCTTCAGGGGCATGTGCACACCGAGCGCGGGATCAGCACACCAGAACGTGCCCGTTCCCTTATCATATTTTGTCAGCAGGATGGCATGGTCGCCCTTGGTATCCGGTACCATAAGTTCACCGCTGGAGTACTTGCCGTTGTAGTCTACATCCTTATGATAGGAGTCATAGGCCACAATGCCCTCCGGATGCTGTTCAAGCAGCTTCATAAACAGCACTGTACGGTTGCCGCTGTAGGCTTTCAGCTGTGTTTCAAAGTTTTCGTAATTGCAGTAGCTGATATGCACACCGTTGTAGGTGAAGTCATGGATCAGACCTCCGCTGCCCCATGCCGTACCGTGCAGGGCGGATTCCGTTACACTGCCCCAGTTGGACTTGCCCTGTAAGTAGGAAACACGGCGTATCAGCATTGCGGCGGACGAAAGCGTGCAGGTATAATTGGTATCCTGCGTAAAGAACATATTCGCGCCGTACAGCTCCTGCGTGGTAACGGCATTTGCCTGAAGCGGCAGTGCAAGCAGGACAGCCGCGGTCACTGCGGCAGTCAGTCGGGACATCAGTTTGTGCATCATTTTCATAGTTCAGTTCCTTTCTGTCATTTGAAACCGGTTGTGAATTTGTTTGTGCAGGTCGTGGCGTTATCAGCTGCGCTTTGCAATAAAATCAGTGATGGAATCCGTTCCGCCCGTGCCGACATAGGCAGCATACTGGAGGATGAGTGCGGCATCCTTGGCATCAAATGCGCCGTCCGCGTTGAGGTCAGCGGCGGCGATCTGCGCGGTGCTCAGACCGGAATCCGCACCCGTACCTGCGGCAGCAGCAGCAGTCAGGAGTACAGCGGCATCGGAAGCGTTGATGCTGCCGTCCGCGTTCAGGTCACCTGTGGTGGGAACGGGCGCAGGAACATCCTCGCCGAAATGCTTCACCGCATTGATAAACGTCTCGTTCTGGTCGCTCTCTACAGAAACCGCATTCCATGCTGTCTCCGAGCCTGCAAAATACACATCCGTCAGCGCAGTACAGCCCTTGAATGAGGCAATGCTGATTCCCTGCATGGATGCCGGCAGGCTGATCTGCTGAAGCGCGGTGCAGTCACAGAACGTGAACATCCCGATATGCGTTGCATTCTTGGGAAGGTTGACCTTGGCAAGCTTCTCACAGCCCTGGAACATGCCGGCTTCTACCTCTGTGATGCTGTCGGGAATGGTGATCTCCGTCAGGTTCTTGCAGTACACGAATGTCCAGCCCTCAAGCTCGGTAACGGAATCGGGAATGTCGATGGCAGGCAGCGCATTGCAGAAGCCGAAGGCACATTCCTTAATGGTCGTCAGGCTCTCCGGAAGCACGATATTTTCGAGGCTCTTGCACATATGAAACGCAGATTCGCCGATGGTATCCACACTGTCAGGCAGTGTCACGCCTTTCAGCTTGCTGTTCTGGAACGCATACATTCCGATCTCCGTCACGCTCTCCGGTACTGCATAGGTTTCCGCCGGTGCGCCTGCCGGATACGCAACAAGCGTTCTCATATCCAGAGAATACAGCACGCCGTCCACGCTTTTGTACATGGTACTGCCGGAATCCAGAAGGATTTCCGTCAGGGCAGAGCACTCCGAAAAAACTGCCCCATCCAGCATATCCATGCCAGCCGGAATGGTAACACTTGTCAGATACTCGTTTTCAAAATCCACGGTTTCCTTTGTCTGCGCCGGAATGACATAGGTGGTGTCTTTCCTGCCGGACGGATAACAATACAGGTACTCCATATTTTTAGAGAACAGCACGCCGTCCGCGCTTACAAAATTCGGATTGCCCTCGGCAACGATGATCGTTTCCAGTCTGGAACAGCTGTTGAAGACATCCTGTCCCATGCCCACAGTGCTTGCCGGGATGGTGATCTGTGTCAGGGATTGGCAGAAGTCAAACGCCTCATCTGCGATGTATTCAATGGTATCGGGCAGTGTAACAGCGGTAAGGTCGCGGCAGAAGCCGAACGCTTCCTCGTCGATCCATGTGACGGGCAGACCGTCGATCTCGGCAGGAATGTCCACAGTCACTGCTTCTTCATTGCAGTCAGTGATGGCAATGAATACGCCGCGGTTCTCATATGTCAGGTCGCCCTGTGTCAGTTCTTCCGCGCCTGCCGGAATGCAGGTGAGCATACTGCAAAGCATGAGGCTCGCGGTGAGCGCGGAAATGATGGTTTTTTTCTGTTGCATATCATTTGTCCTTTCCGTTATCCCTGAAATCCTTGTGGGATAACTACAATTGTATTATACAATAGTTATATCGGAAATGCAAGGAATCTCTTAGGGATTCGCCGGATTTTCGGATATTCCGTTTGTGAAGTGTCGAAATTTATGCAGAACAGAGAACGGCTCACTTTGCGGGTGAGCCGTTGGTGTGTGATGCATTCGGACTTGCCGGAAAAGCTTCAATAGCATCCGTTCCGCCGCGCGGAACCCGCGCTGGTATTACGCGTGGAAAGGCTGCTCGTCAGAAAAGCTCACCTCACGCGACCAAAACAAGCAACGCATGTTCCCAATGCCTGCGGCAAAGGGAACATCGCGTCCGGTAGTATTTCAGTTCAGACTTGCCAGAAAATCCTGAATAGAGTCCGTACCGCCTGTGCCGGTGTAAGCGGCGTATTGCAGGATGATGGCGGCATCCTTGGCATCGAATGCGCCGTCCGCGTTGAGGTCGGCGGCGGCGATCTGTGCATCCGTCAAGCCCGTCTCCGCGCCCGTGCCTGCGGCGGCAGCGGCGGTCAGGAGGATGGCGGCATCGGAGGCGTTGATGGAGGTGTCTGCATTGATGTCAGCAAGAGTGGGAATAGGTGGAACGTAGTTGAAATGAATATTAGCATTGAGAAGTGCATCATTCTCCGTGCTGACAGCAACCATCTCCCATTCTTCCTCTGTTCCGGTGTAGTAGACATCCGTCAGGCTTTCACAGCCATAAAATGCAGCCGCACCAATCAGTGTTACACTGTCAGGAATAACAATGGAAGTAAGCTTCGAACATCCATAGAACATAGAGCCACTCAGCAGTGCAACGCCATCTTCAATAATTACAGATGTCAGATTAGGACAAGAACGAAATGCAGCGACATCAATACTGATAATACTGCCGGGAATCGTTACAGAAGTCATCCCTGCCTCGTTAAATGATGCGGATCCGATGCCGGAAACGCCGTCTCCAAGAATCAGATTCTGCGCAGAACATGCATAAAAAGAGCTACCGCCGATCATTGTACCTTCTCCGGAAATGGTGATATCTGATAAATTAAAATTCAAGCTGAACGCAGAATCGTGAATCACAGCATTGTCACCGGGTATTACTACACTTTCCAGTCCGCCACTGCAGAATGCAGATGATCCAATATAGGTAACACTTTCGGGGAGATTTAGCTTTTTCAAAGAATCACAGTTTAAAAACGCATCTTCGCCAATGCTTTTCAATCCTTCAGCGATATTGAGTGTCTCCAGCTTAGTGCAGCCACCGAATGCACTTTTTTCAATACTCTCAACACTGCCGGGGATATTGACAGTGTTCAGATTGTTACAGTCATAAAACGCTTTTTCTCCGATCATTGTTACGCTGTCCGGAATATCAAGCGTAGTCAGCGCAAAACAAGAATGAAACGCACTTACTCCGATGGATGTAACACTATTAGGAAGCGTAATCTCAGGAAGTTTTTCACAGCCCCAGAAAGCCTCATTGCCAATAGATGTAACCGTGTCGGGAATGCTGACATCTACCAGTCCGCTACATTGCGCAAAAGAGCTATCGGGGATATGCGTTATACCTTCTTCAATGGTGAGCTTTGTCAGAGCTCGGCATTGATAAAAAGTACCGGTTCCCCAATTCGTAACACTTCCGGGAATCGTTAAATGAATTAGTGCATTATTTGCAAACGCTGAATTTCCAATACTTGTTACGCTGTTTGGAATTGTAACAGAGGCAAGCTGATAACAGTTAAAAAACGCACACTCTCCAATACTTGTCACACCATTCGGAATTTTGACAACCGAAAGCTTTGAACAACCAACGAATGCCCAATCATCAATAATTGTTATTGTGTCCGGAATTGTGACAGAAATCATGCTTTCGCACTGTCCAAATGCCCGATATCCAATTTTCGTCACCTTTATTCCATTGATTTCCTCCGGAATCTTCACACTTACCGCAGACATATCACATCCCGTGATCTCAATATGATCCCCATAATTCCGATACGTCAGAAGCTCATATGTTCCCTCCGTGTATTCCTCCGCACTCGCTGTGATCCCGAAATTTTGGGGCAGCTCCGGCAGCATCGTTCCCCATCCCATCAGCATTGCACAAGCCATCAGACCTGCGGCTGTTCTTCTCCACTGTTTCATGCGCTTTCCTCCGTTTCCTTCCTGCATCCGCAGAATAGATTTATTCTAATTATAGCGAAAATCCTGAAAAAGGCAAGTGTTTTTCCGAACCTCCGTTCACATTCTCTTTTTTGCACAAACCCGTCCCCCGTTTTTCGTGCAGATGCACATAATCAAACCGCTGTGTTTCGCGCTGCTTGACTTTTGATAATGTATGTGTTAGAATGTTATCACAAATCCCGTTTTGTGACAATCAATCCCACAAGGAGAACCCTATGAAACATACACTTCGCTATTTCAGCCTGCTTTCTCCCGATGGCTGCAATGCCTGTTTTCAGCTCAGCGACGCTACAGCAAACGACCTGTCCATTGACTTTCTTGCGGCACATCTGTCCCAGAAGAAGGAGGAGATTCCGAAGCTCCGGCGTTTCCTCACGCGGATGCCCGTCGATCGCGATATCATCGCCTATCGTCAGGCGATCTACACCGACCTGAAGCATTTTCCTGAGGTTTGCGAAAGGCTTCAGGAGATTTTTGATGTCATGCAGTTCTATGCACAGGACGACAGCCGGAATATTTATGAAAAATCAAGCATCTGGGAGCTTGTCACGCGGCTGCGCTCGCTGCAGAACTATGTCAGCTCCGTGTCACAGCTGCAGGTGCTTCTGAAAGATAAGCCGTTTTGCTCCGAGGGAATGCGCACACTGGCGCACCACATCGGGAGTATCTATACAGAAAGCGGATTTTCAGAGCTGGCACAGGATCTGGAAATGCTCGGTGATGATATTGACGGCATCCGCAGCATGACGCTGGGTGTCAACTTTGACAGTGAATTCTATCCGCATGAGGTGGGCATTATCTCGCTCAATCCCTATACATTCGGGGAAAAAGGCGTGCTGGAACGGTTTCTGAAATTCCATCGTCAGAAACATCCTGCCGACACGGAGCTGATCCCCGTCACCATGCTGACGCACGAGAAGAAACCCTCCGCGGCAGAAAGTCCTCTGATGAATAACTTGACGCGCATTGTCGAACGGATGCTGCCGGCTGCGACAAAAAAGCTGCACAGAATCCTGAAGAAATACACCGATGTCAGCGGCATGACGCTTGCCCTGCTCGGCGATGAGCTGATGTTCTATCTGCGCTTTCTCGAACTGGAGAATAAGCTTGTCTCTGCAGAGCTGCCCTGCTGCATTCCCGATTTTTCCGAAAAAGAAACCAGCCTTGCGGATTTTTATAATGTCAAGCTTGCAATTTCCTATCTTGAAGGAAAAGTGGACAGCCGCATCGTCTGCAACGATCTGCAATTTACAAAGGAACGAAACATCCTGATCCTGACCGGCCCTAACCGCGGAGGAAAGACGATTCTGACACAGGGCGCGGCACTTGCATTCCTGTTCTTCCAGCAGGGCGTATTTGTTCCGTGCAGAAGCGGAATGCTCCGTATCTGCGACGCGATCCACACACATTTCCCTGCTGACGAAAACCAGACGGTCACACTCGGCAGACTCGGTGAGGAATCCGAACGCTTCCGCATCATTTGCGAATCTGCCACCTCCGAAAGTCTCCTGCTGTTCAATGAATCTTTTGCTACCACAAGTCACACAGAATCCCTGTACATTGCGCAGGATGTCCTGAAATACCTTTGCTGTCTGGGGGCAAGAACCTGCTTCAACACGCATATGCACGAGCTTGCAGAGCACACCGAACAGCTCCTCTGTGAGAAGTCCGTCTGCGGTGCGGTCAGTGTTGTTATGGGGCAGAGGGAGGGCGAGGATGCCTACCGCATCCGCTACGAAAAACCGGACGGCAAGAGCTATGCCCATGAGATCGCCCATCAGTACGGCATCACATTTGAACAGCTGATGCAGGGATTGTAATGCTTTCCCTTCGCGGAGCATCACGCCACGCTCCTCATATTTTTTACAGAAACTTGTCTGATACGATTGACTTTTTTATTGAAATATGATACAATAAAACTACAAATGACATTTTGCGGATGGTTCTCACGATCCGCACAGGAGGTTTAAACAGATATGAAATTCTCCGATGGACTGTGGCTGAACAAGAAAGGCTATGCGGTGCATTATGCATCTCAGGCTTATGAGATCACCCACACGAAGAATTCCGTGACCGTACTTGCAACCGCAAATCCGGTCTACAACCGTGCCATGACCCTCGGCGGCGTGACATTTACCATCACCTATACTGCGGTAGCAGATGATGTGATCAAGGTAAATATCACCCATTTCAAGGGCACACTCAAGAATCAGCCCAAGTTTGAGCTGAATGAACCGGCGGATTACACTGCGACGATTACCGAAGGGGACGGTTTCGTGGAGATGACTGCCGGCAGGACA
>CALGTT010000107.1 GCA_937901485.1 uncultured Ruminococcus sp. | reverse complement strand
GGTGCCGTTGTAGTTGCCTGAGTTGTTGTAGCTTGTGTTGTTGTAGGTTTCGTTGTGGTAGGCTTGGTAGTTGTCGGTTTTGTGGTTGTCGGTTCTGTGATGGTGGTTGTGGTTTCTGTCGTGGTGGTGGTTGTAGTGGTTCCTGTTGAAATCTTTGTTGTGATCGGAGTCGTTTCGGTTGTCGTTGTATTCTTGGTGGTTTCCGTCGTGGTGGCTGGGGCAGTGGTTTCGGGCACAGGCTCCGGCTCGACGGGATCTTCCGGATAGACCGCCGGCGGCGGTTCGGTTTCCGGTGCAGGGGGTTCCTCCTCCGTAGTCGTGGGAGGAGGTGGTGCAGTGGTTTCCGTGGCGGCTGCCGTCGTGGGCGGCTCTGCGGTCGTGGGTGGGGGCGGTGTGGTCATCTCCGCAGGCGGCCCAGGGATCGGATGCGTCTGCTCCTGTTCGGGATTCGGGCGCGTGGGACGCTGCGGCGGTTCGGGCTTGGTTGCCTTGGTCGCCTGCGTTTCCCAATGGTTGTCCCAGTTATTCTCCCAGTCCTCATTTTCCCACCATCCGGTGGCATCCTCCTGCTCCCACCAGTTGCGGTTGGCAAGCTGCTGCACCGTAATGACTGCACTGCGTCCGGCAGCGGTTTCCGCCATTGGATGCGGCTGATCCTGCGGCGGTTCGGGCGGAAGATCCTCCGGAATTTCCACGGAATTGTAACGATCACTCAGCGCGATCTGCCGGAGCAGCTGCATGGACTGGTGCTGGCTGACAGTCCGCATTATCATGTTGATGGAACTGAGCATGATAAGGAACACGGCAATGAGGATCGACATCGCCACTGCCACGAACTTGATCTGGAGCTGGAGCATCATATCAATTTTGGGCTTTGCAAGCTTGCATTTCGGGAGCTTCGGCATATCAATCGCCGCCTTCCAGAAAATATCCTACGCCTCTTGCGGTCTTGATGGTGACAATGGATTCAAGTGCGCTGAGCTTCTTGCGCAGGAACGAGATATACACTTCTACGTTATTGTATTCTACATCGCTCTCATAGCCCCAGATCTTCTCGATAAAGCGTTCCTTGGGGATGAGCTGGCGGGGGTTTGCCATGAGCATTTCCATGATCTGGTATTCCTTCAGACTGAGCTTGACAAACTGTCCCTCGCGGCTGAGACTGAATGTGCTTTTGTTGAGTGCCACATCTCCGAAAGTAAACTGATCGGTGATGACCTCTCCCCTTCTGCGTGTGAGTGCGCGCACGCGTGCAAGCAGCTCACCGGTGACAAAGGGCTTGGTGAGAAAATCATCCGCACCGCTGTCAAGTCCGTTGATCTTATCCTCGACCTCGGATTTTGCCGTCAGCAGGAGCACGGGGGTGGAGATATGCTTTCTGCGGAGAATGCGCAGGACATCAATGCCGGTCATTTTCGGGAGCATGATATCCAGAATGATGCAGTCATAGATCCCAGTCATGGCATATTCCAGACCATCCTCTCCGTCATAGACGGCATCGACATTGTACTTGTTGCGTTTGAGGATCTCGCTGAGTGCTTCTGCAAGGGCGACCTCATCCTCGACTACTAAGATTTTCATATGTATTTCCCTCCTCATGCCGGGATACACGATCCCATATTATCACTATAGCAGGCAAACCTTAAAATAAACTGAAATTTTCAAAATGCTTGCAGTTTTCTGCAAAATGTGCTATACTCATTATAGCACACTGCACAGAAATTTGCAATGCAAATTTATCATATTTTCCATCATCCGGGGCATACTGCATCTGAAAGGATGGTGAAGCATATGAAAGTCACACCGGAACAATATCAGGAAATGCAGAAACAGGCTGCACCGCCGTCAAAGAGCTATATCAACATTCCGATGGCGTTTCTGATCGGGGGGCTGATCTGCGTGATCGGTCAGCTTCTGCTGGAGGGTTACACGGCACTGGGACTTGAAAAGGACATTGCGGCGGCGTGGACATCCATCACGCTGGTCTGCCTGAGCGCACTGCTGACGGGCTTCGGGCTGTACGAACAGCTTGCCAGGCACGCAGGCGCGGGGACGCTCGTGCCGATCACGGGCTTTGCCAATGCCGTGGCATCGAGCGCACTGGAGGCAAAGACGGAGGGTTTCATCCTCGGCGTGGGTGCAAAGATCTTCACGATCGCAGGGCCTGTGATCCTGTACGGGAGTGCGGCATCGGTGGTGTATGGGGTGATTTATTATTTCTTTCTCAAATAACATGGCGGGGCTTGCTCCGCTGTACATATTCAGGAGGTCATCATGAAACTTTACGTTACCAGACACGGCGAAACCGAATTCAATGCGCAGAACCGCATCAGCGGTGTCACGGACATCCTGCTGACGGAAAACGGCATTGCACAGGCGCGTGAGATGGCGCAGAAAGCAAAGGAATACGGCGATATTCAGCGGATCATTGCATCCCCTCTCAAACGAGCGCAGATGACGGCAGGCATTGTCGGGGAACTGCTCGGACTGCCGGTGCAGACGGATGCACGGCTGACGGAATGGGATTATGGAAGCTTTGAGGGCAGGGACAGATTCACGGAGGGCTTTGCAGAAACCAAGGCAGAATTCGGCGTAAAAATGCCGGACGGCGGTGAGTCGGTCTTTCAGGTCGTACAGCGTACATATAATGTGATCGACGATGTGAAACGGCTGTATCCGGACGAAAACGTCCTGCTGGTGTGTCACGGCGGCATCTGCCGTGTGATCGACAGCTATTTTCATGACATGACGGTGGATCGGTTCATGCATTTCTTTATGGGGAATTGTGAGCTGAGGGTGTATGAATTTTAGGCGGCGAAAAGGTCGGCAAAAGTACGATACAAGCCGCTTGACCGCCAAGTTTTTGATTTGCTGCGAAACGAATCCCCCATCCTTACGGATGGGGGATTTTTTTGCGTTATCGGGCTTGCTTTCTGGATTTCTCAACTATCGGGACTGCGCTGTGAGATGACTTTTTGAAAAAAATATTTTATTTTTTGTAAAATATACTTGACAAAACGTAAAATATGTGGTAGTATAGTATCAGAAAGCATGGAGGTGATCATGTGGCAAAAAACTTAAAGCTGAAATCCGCACGGGCGGCGGTGGATATGTCGCAGCAGGCTCTGGCGGATGCCGTGGGCGTTTCACGGCAGACCATCAATGCCATTGAAAAAGGCGACTACAACCCCACAATCAATCTTTGCATTGCCATATGCAAGGTACTCGGCAAAACACTTGACGAATTATTCTGGGAAAACTAAGGAGGAAATGATGATGATGAAATCCGTATTTGAAGAACAGGACTTATTGAACGACAGCAAACTCGATGAAATGCAGAAGGCTTACGCCTACAAACTGGCATTCCGGTGCTTCAAGGCACTGTACTGCACAAATGTTGCCTTTACTTTTATCCCCATGGTATTCCAAAGCATGACCAACAAATCATCCTTTTATGCACTCACATCCATGCTGCTGTTCATTGTCACGAATATCATTTATCTGGTATTCGGGGCAAAGGCTTCCGAGGTCGGTGCACTGAATCCACCTTTTGCCAAAAATATGGCAAAGCCCGGAACGATCGCTTCTTTTCTCATCATGTTCATGGCTTACATGACATTCGCTGTGGTGAGATTCAATCAGACGGGTGAGCCTGTTGTCATTTACTTCGGCATCTATATTGCAATCATGACAGCAACACACATCGCACTCGGCGTTATTGCCAAGAGGAATAATCAGATTGCCGAAGAAGCGGAGGAGGAAGAATAATGGACAACCAGAACACTGCACTCAATCAGAGCGTTGATCTGATTTCCACCCAAGGACTGGATGAAATGCAGACAGAACAGGCTTATAAAACCGCCTTCAACTGTTTCAAGGCGTTTTACTGGGGAAATGTTGTGATTGCAACAGTGCTGCTCATCGTCTCGATCTGGTATCAAATGGAGCTCACCCTCGGCTATACTTTCGCAGTCATCGCCATTATCATGATCGTATTTACTTCTGTTATTTATGTGCTATTTGCCGCCAAAACAGCAAAGCAGGGGGCGATGAATCCCCAGTTTCTGAAGGTGGCATCCTCGCCGCAGAAAATACTCAGCATGACGATAATATGTATCCTGTACATTATCTTTACTTTTGTTAATCATATAGGTGACGACATCCTACTTTCATTCATGATTTCAGGATTTATGACAATACTCTACATTTCCCACATCATCACCTATTTTATGGCAAGAAAAAGCCTGAAGCTTATGAACTCGCAAACGGAGGAAGAATAGCATAGGATCGTCTGATTAAGAGCGAGGACGAAACGAATCCCCCATCCGCACAGGATGGGGGAATTTTGTTATTTGCTGGCTTCTTTCTTTGCACGTTTGGGCATCCCGATAAACAGAATATCCGACTGATACAGCTTCAGTGCAAGCAGTGTCATTGCTGCAAGGAAGATCGCCTGATAGACCAGACCGCCGCAGAGGAGTGTATAGTCATGGAAGCGCAGGCAGGAGGTGGCAACGAACGTGTGTGTAAAGGGAATCGCGTACATCAGCAGCTGCGTCACGCCCTCCATCCGGCGGATATCCGACACCATCGAGAGGATGTAGGGGAGCATTGCGCAGACCAGAATGGGCAGGCTTGCGTTCTGGGAGGACTTGGCATCCTGCACGAGTGCACCGAGAATGATCGCCGACATCAGGGCAATGCCGATGGTCAGCACAAGCTCTGCGATCACGAGCACCCAGCCCCATGCGGGGATCTGCAGCTCCAGCGTTTCCACCGCCTGATTGAGGTTTGCCATGTCCGTCATTGCCTGACCGAGGTCGATATTCTCGCCCGTGCCGCTGACGGTCATGAGCATGGTAACGAGGAAACCCGCACCGTAGGAAAGCGCGTAGATCACCGCTACGATAAGCGCGGCAAGCATCTTTGCGCCGATGACCTGCCCCCTCGGCACGGGGGATGCAAGAAGGGTTTCCAGCGTTTTATCGGTCTTTTCCGCAGCAACGGCAGTGATGATGGTCTGGGCGGTCAGAACGATCAGCATGAACAGGATCAGGGGCATGAGGCGGTCAAAGAGGGACAGGGAGTTGACCAGTGCAAAGCTATCGATCTGTGCTTCCTTGTGATTGGCATATGTCCATGGGATCACCTCAACGGGCTTTGCAAGGAATTCCATGTTCTCTCCGAGCTTTTCCTTCATGAGCAGTTCTTTGACTTTCGCGGTGAATGCGTCCGTGCTGGTGCTGCCGGACATCATCACATCCATCGAGGTGGTGGACTGGAGCATGGTCAGGCTGGACACCTCACCGGCTGTTCCCTGTTCGAGTATCTGCTGTGTGAAGCCCTGCCGGATCAGCACAGCTTCTTTCCAGTCATTTTCCTCCATACGCGCGTAGTTGTCCTTTTCTACGAGCTGAGATACCTCCACCTCGTAGCCGTCCTCCTCCAGTGCGGAAATGATGCTTCGGGTGAATTCTGTATCATCGTAGTCGATAATGTGCAGCTCTCCGCTGCTTTCAAGGGATTCGGTCATAGTATTGGTCATGACCACGCCCAGCAGGATGATGAGGAGCATCGTGCCGAGCAGACCGAGGAGCATCTGCTTGTTGATCAGCTCGCGCAGTTCCTTTCGCAGTAAGTGCATCATACGCCGTTCACCGCCCTTTCAAATACTTCTTCCAGCGTCTGCGCCTGATATTTTGCAAGCAGCTCCGCAGGTGTTCCCTCCGCAAGGAATACGCCGTCCTTCATGATCGCACAGCGGTCGGCAGTATTCTGCACCTCCTGCATATGGTGGGACGAGAGGAGGAACGCCGTGCCGAATTCCTTGGCACAGCGGCGGATGGTCTTGCGGATGTCGAGGGAATTGAGGACATCGAGTCCGCTGGTGGGTTCGTCGAGGATGGCAAGACGGGGCTTGGGCATAACCGTTCTTGCAAGAACGAGCTTGCGCGTCATGCCGCGGCTGTAGGTGGAGATTTTGCGGCTGAGGGCATCGCCCAGACCGCAGATCTCCTCGCCGAGCTGAACACATGCTTTCTGCGCTTCGTATTCCTTGAAGTACAGACCTGCGATGAATTCGAGGTACTGTCTGCCGGTCATCGTCCGGTACGCACCGGCTTCATCGGGGAGGTAGCAGATATTCGCGCGGACCTGTTCGGGGTGCGTCTTGACGCTGTGCCCTGCAATGAGGGCATCGCCGCTGTCGGGCTTCAGAAGCGTGGCAAGCATACGCAGGATGGTGGTCTTTCCTGCGCCGTTCATGCCCATCAGCCCGAAGATCTCACCCTCTGCGATCTGAAAGGATACGTCATTGACGGCTTGTTTTTTGCCGTAGGCTTTGGAAATGTGCTGGACTTCAAGTGTGGTGTTCATTGAAAGCCTCCTTATGTGATGATTATAAGTACTGTGATAATTTCTCCCCCCATCTCCCGATCCGCTGATAGGTGATCTTCTTGCAGAGGAAATCCGAGAATTTCCCGAATTTGCGGTACAGCAGATTGAATGCGAGATAGGCGGCGCGTTGTTTCGGGTGCTTGGGCATCCGGCGCAGGATGTTCTTCAGGCTGTAGATCTCCCTGTAGATCCACAGGTATCCATCATACAGCTCCTGCGCGGTCATGTTCATGGGCTGGAATACCACATGCGCCGTGTTATAGAGCGAAAGGTCATCCGTTGTGATGCGTCCTGCCGCCTGCATCCGGTCATAGAGTGCCGTGCCGGGGTAGGGCGTGAGGATGTGTGAGGTAACGGTTTCGATCCGGTTTTTCACGATCCAGTCGAGCGTTGCCTGAAAGGTTTCCTTGGTGTCGCCGTCCAGACCGAACACAAGGCTTGCATTGATCATGATGCCCCGATCGTGAATGGCTTTGACGGCGGCTTCGTAATTGTCCGTGTGGTTCTGCACCTTATGGACACCGCTGATGGAGTCGGGATTGATGCTCTCAAAGCCGATGAACAGGCTCTGACAGCCGCTTTCTGCCATCAGATCGAGAAGCTGCGTGTCATAGACTGCATTGATGGAAACTGCCGCATTCCATTTGAGCTTCAAAGGCTTGATGGCTTGCAGGAACTGCTTTGTCCATGCGGGATTGCCGGCAAAATTATCATCAATGAACATGATGTGCTTTGAGCCGACTGCACGGATATCCGCCAGAACATCGTCAATTTCACGGTTGACATACTTCTGGTCACTGCCGCTGTTGTAGCAGAAATCGCAGCGGAACGGACAGCCGCGGCTGGTATGGATGACGTTGCAGTAGAGATACTCCTCGGGCTTGACGCTGTGATACGCCGGCGGCACGATGTCCTTTCCCGTGAGAGGCTTTTTGCAGCGGTAGACCTTTTGCAGACAGCCGTTCTGACAGTCGCGCACAATGTCGTGCCATGTCCCCTCCGCTGCGCCGATACAGAGCACATCGAACAGATCGTCCGGTATCATGTGGGATGCCGTGGTGATGTGGATGCCGCCGGCAACCACCGGAATCCCCTGCTCCCGGAACCGCTTCGCGATCTCTGCGGCACGCGGCTGGGTGTCGAGCGTGACGGAAATGCCCACCAGATCGGGCTTGTCATCGTAACAGATCTCCTGAATGTTCTCGTTCTCCAGTGATACCCTGTGCTCCCCCTCCAGCATGTGCAGGATGGTCAGCAGCCCCAGCGGCGGTGCCATGTGGAGCTTAATGTCGGTATCCATCGGGCGTTTTTTCATCTTCGGCTGTATGAGCTTGATATACATAACCATTCCTCCTGTGTCCAGAAATATCCTGTATTTCCAGTATACCACAGGATTTATCATTTGTCAAGCTATTTTTATTGTTTTTCAATAAAAACTTTCTCTTACTCATAAAATGCAGAATTTTTCAGGCAGAAACGGTTGATTTTTTTGGGGGAATATGTTACAATGAATAGAGAACCTGCGGAAATCATAAAGGAAGGGAGCATGATCGCATGTCATTACATGAATCCGGAGAGGATTATCTGGAAACGATATACCTGCTGCACCGCAAGCACGCGTGCGTGCGGTCAGTGGACATTGCCAACGAGCTGGGCTACACGAAAGCGAGCATCAGCCGTGCCATGCGCATTCTCCGCGAGGAGGGGCTGATCACCGTGGCAGAGGATGGCGATGTGCGGCTGACAAAGGCAGGACAGAAAAAGGCGGTGGAGGTCTACGAACGGCACACGCTCATCACCGACTTTTTCGAACAGTTCCTCGGCGTGAACGCAGTCACCGCCGAAAAGGATGCCTGCAAGATCGAGCATGTCGTCAGTGAGGAGACCTATCTGCGGCTGCGTGCTTATATGACAAAACAGGGCTACGAGCCGAAGCAAGGCAAGGAATGATACAGCGTCTGCCGCTGCCGGAGGACTTCGGGACACTGTACGCGCACTTCATGCCGGACGCAGCAAAGCGTCAGCATCACGATCTGGCGCATGAACTGCTGCACAAAGCACTGCCGCAATATGCGCAGAGCCGCGGCATTGCGGTAACGGATGAGCCGCCGCTGCTGACATTCGGCAAAAACGGCAAGCCTGCGCTTGCGGAGCATCCGGAGATCCGTTTCAACCTGAGCCACTGTGACGGACTTGCGGTCTGTCTGTTTTCGCCGCACGAATGCGGCGCGGACTGTGAATCCATCCGGACATACAAGCCGCGCACGGCACAGCGCGTATGCAGTGACAGCGAGCTTGCCATGCTGGAGCAGACCGAAGACCGCGATTTCCTGTTCACGCGCCTCTGGACGCTCAAGGAAGCCTATGTCAAAGCCATCGGCATCGGGATCTCGTATCCCCTGCGTGAGGTATCGTTTGCCTTTGCAGGCGACCGGATCATTTCCTCCAAACCCGACATGTCTTTTTTTCAGATCTTGCTGGACGGGCATGTGGTGAGTGTATGCGTGCCGGGCGATATGCCGGAGCAGAACGTTCTTACAATGGAATCACTTCTCCCCCGCTGAAAAGCGGGGGTCAGCTTGTAGAAAAAGTCTTTTTCTGGGGTTAGCACCCCAAAGCCTGCCCCCACCCCAACCCCTCCCCCAGCGGGGGAGGGGCTATATTTCGGGGACTTCGTCCCCG